>CBDTUH010000062.1:0-13271 GCA_965363375.1 uncultured bacterium | reverse complement strand
ACATTCAGGCGCTGGATGTTTTTGCTGACCTGCCCATTGGGCCTAAAGAAAGGACCATGGCGGTAACCGCCTACAGTGCCTTTTACAACTACAACTTCGGGCCGGACTACATCCGCACAGTGGGCGTTATGAACACGGGTGCGGCAAACCCTAATTTTATGGGCATGAAAGCACAGGAGGGTGCCGGCAATGCACGCTACCTGCTGGGCACTGGCAATATATGGTACACGCAGGCAGGTCTGTTGCTGCCTAAAAACATCAGCCCAAAAGTGCGTATTCAACCCATTGCCGCCTATACCCTCAAAAACTTAGACGCACTGAATGAAAAAGGCCATTATTACGATGTTGGCTCCAACTTCTTTATTGACGGACACCAGTCAAAAATTACGGTGCAATACTCGAGTCGGCCGCTCTATAATCAAAACAAAGTCTTCAAAAGAGCCGGTGAGTGGGTAATGCAGTTTCAAGTAGCCCTGTAACTTTTTCTTTACTGTTTTAGCAAAAGCCCTATAAGATGCAAAAACCTTACAGGGCTTTTTTATAAATAGAAAATAAAATCGCAAACCATTAACCTGAAGGAATAGACAAAAGCCAAAAGGAAAAAGAAAGGTTTATCAGAACCACGATTGGGTAGATTTTAAGATAAAAGGATTTTAAAGGGTTTATAAAAATGGCTCTTTCGCGGTTTTTCTATTTCTGCTGTAGTTTATCATTAAAAAGGAAAAGCAAGGTTTTTCTGTGCTTTTATATATGTAATTAGATAGCTTATTTTGTGATACCCAAACCTTCTTTTACTTTACACAAATGCAGCAGCAACAGCCATTTACAGTATGTAAAATTAATGATGCCCAAACCATATTTTAAAGCAAAATTCTTTACCCGGCAGGCGCATATATTATTGACTACCAAACAGTTTTGCAACAATTTTGTTTCACTTTTTTGGTTGAAAATCACTTTTACAAATGACACTTGTCACCCCACCCCTTATGTGTACTTAGTACATTTGCATCTGCAAAACACATAATTATGGAAATGCTGGACCAAGTCAACGTATCATTTGCCAAAGGAACCTGGAACGATGCTATTGACGTTAAAGATTTCGTTAAGAGAAACATCACACCCTACACAGGTGATGCCTCATTTTTAACCGGCGCTACTGCACAAACCAGAGCCTTATGGCAGCTTTGCCTGGATGCTATGAAAGAGGAACGCGCCAACGGCGGCTGCCGCGACATTGATACTAACACCATCTCTACCATTACCAGTCACGGTGCCGGCTATATCAATAAAGACCTTGAAAAGATCGTAGGCCTGCAAACCGACGAACTGCTGAAAAGGGCCATGAAGCCTTTTGGCGGCTTTCGTGTGGTGGAAGGCGCTGTGGAAGAAAAAGGGGCGCAGGTGAGCGATAAGGTGAGAGAAGTGTTTAAATATGCTAAAGACCACAACAACGCCGTTTTTTCTGCCTATGATGCAGAAATATTGAAGTTCCGCTCCAAAGGTATTTTAACCGGCCTGCCCGACAACTATGCCCGTGGCCGCATTATAGGCGACTACCGCCGCCTGGCTTTGTATGGTGCCGACCGCCTGATACAGGCAAAAGAAGCAGACAAACGCGCTATTGACGGCGACATGACCGAACATAAAATTCGCTTGCGCGAAGAAGTGGCCGACCAGATTATAGCCCTGAAAGACATCAAAGAACTGGGCAATATTTACGGCCTCGACCTGAGCCGCCCGGCCGAAAACGCACAGGAAGCTATTCAATGGGTGTATATGGCCTACCTGGCTGCCGTAAAAGAGCAGGATGGTGCTGCCATGTCGCTGGGCAATGTTTCCTCGTTTGTTGATATTTATATTGAAAGAGACCTGGCCTCCGGTTTCATTACCGAAGAAGAAGCACAGGAACTGGTGGACCAGTTTGTGATGAAGCTGCGCATGGTGCGCCACCTGCGCCCTGCCGCTTACGACGAAATTTTTGGCGGCGACCCCACCTGGGTTACCGAAGCCATTGGCGGCCAGTTTGAAGACGGTCGCACTAAGGTTACCAAAACCTCGTTCCGCTTTTTGCAAACCCTGTACAACCTGGGGCCTTCGCCAGAGCCCAATATTACTGTGCTGTGGAGCAACAACTTGCCGCAGGGTTTCAAAGATTTTTGTGCACAGGTTTCCATAGATACATCTTCCATTCAATACGAAAACGACGACCTGATGCGCACCGTGCGCGGCTCGGATGACTATGGCATTGCCTGCTGCGTATCGTACCAGGAAATTGGCAAACGCATTCAGTTTTTTGGCGCCCGTACCAATTTACCCAAAACGCTGCTGCTTGCCCTGAACGAAGGCCGCGAAGAAGAAAAAGGCACACCAATATTAAAAGGCATTCAGCCGCTGAGCAGCGACGAACTGAACTTTGACGAAGTGATGGAGCGCTTTAAGCTGGCCATGAAAGAAGTAGCCCGCGTGTATGCCAAAAGCATGAACATCATTCACTACATGCACGACAGGTACTACTACGAAAAAGCGCAGTTTGCCTTTTTAGATACCGACCCCGGCATTGATATTGCCTACGGTGCGGCCGGCATTTCCATTATTGCCGATTCGCTTTCTGCCATTAAATATGCCAAAGTAAAAGCCGTTCGCAACGAGGAAGGCCTGACCGTTGATTTTGTAACCGAAGGCGATTATCCTAAATACGGCAATGACGATGACAGAGTAGACAGCTTAGCACAGGAAATTTCGCAGTTCTTTTTTAACGAGCTGGCGCAACACAAAACATACAAAAATGCCGTGCCTACCATGTCGCTGCTCACTATTACGTCGAACGTAATGTATGGCAAAAAAACCGGCGCTACGCCTGATGGCCGCAAGGCAGGTGAAGCCTTTGCACCGGGTGCCAACCCCATGCACGGCCGCGATACCAATGGCGCCATTGCATCGCTAAACTCGGTAGCAAAGCTGGATTACACTTATGCGCAGGATGGCGTGTCCAACACGTTTTCGATGGTGCCCAAATCTTTGGGTGCAAACCGGGACGAGCAGGTAGAAAACTTAACTACTTTACTAGATGGTTACTTCAGCAAAGGGCCGCAGCACCTAAATGTAAATGTGCTGAACCGCGAAACCTTGCTGGATGCTTACAACCACCCGGAGAATTATCCGCAGCTGACCATCCGCGTGTCGGGTTATGCGGTAAACTTTATCCGCCTGTCGAAGGCACACCAGTTGGAGGTGATTGCACGTACCTTCCATTCTACTATGTAATAACCGTTTCTGTTTGTATAATCACGGGGTGCTGCCTCCATCAGCACTCCGTTTTTTTTGCCCAATATCGAAGCTGGTTTTGATAAAAGAAAGTAAATAATCAAAAGGGCCATTTCGGTCCTTTATTTGCAAGCTGAAATAGAACAATTATAAACCTGATATTGTCAATAGTCAACAATTTTTTAAAAGGATTTTTAAACGTTTTTCTATTGTGAACGAGATGATAAAAGACGGCATGCTGGTGCAGCAGGAAGTATCCTTCCTCAATGTGGATGCCCCGCACCTGTTGCGCATCCACTCTATTGAAAGCTTTGGCACCCACGACGGACCGGGCATCAGGCTGGTGGTGTTTGTGCAGGGCTGCCAGTTTAGGTGCCTGTATTGCGCCAACCCCGATACACTGGATGTGCGTGGCGGCCAGTGGATAGAAATAGAAGAATTGGTGCGCCGTGCCAAAAACCAAAAGCCTTACTTTGGCAAACGCGGTGGTGTAACGGTATCTGGCGGCGAGCCTACACTGCAACGTACCAAGCTCACCACGCTTTTTAAACGCCTGCACCAGGAAGGCATCAACACGGCGCTGGACAGCAACGGCCGTTTAATGAATAACGAGGTGAAAGAATTGCTGGAGCACACCGATTACCTGTTGCTGGATGTAAAGCATTTTAACGACGATTGGCACCACAAGCTCACCGGCCTTTCCAATAAAAGCGTTTTTAAAGTTGCGGAGCACCGCGAAAGCACCGGCAAACCCATGTGGCTGCGTTACGTACTTGTGCCCGGCTGGAGCGACCAGGAAGAACACCTGCATGCGCTGGGGCAACATTTTAAAAACTATCAATCCATCCAGAAAATTGAGATACAGCCTTATCACCAGCTGGGCGTGCACAAATGGGAGGCCCTGGGTATGGAATACAAATTAAAAGGCGTGTCCCGCCCCGATAAAGAACTGCTGGATAAAACCGCCGCCATCTTTGCACAATACTTCAAAGAAGTAAAGGTGAACTAAACGAAAAAAGAAAGACTACAGCGGTATAAAGAATAAAGCACATTGCAGCGCACCGCTTCCTAAAAAATTATGTTCTACTGTGCGTGCAGTAGTTTTATTTCTAAAAGAAAAAACAAACGTTTTTTTTGTTTGAGAGAAAACTTGTTATATAACAAAAATCTAAAAGAAAAAAGAAAGGTTTTTAGTTAGGCAAACTAACAACGGTTAAGGCTACTGTTAACTGTCCTACTGTATCTATCAAATAGCAGCCAACGCTTTAACCTGTGAACCAAAACTTAAGTGCTATTTTTCAATCTAAAACCTTTTCCCTACCTTTGCCGCCTTCAAAAGCTTAATGACCAGAACCCGGTGCCGTAAGACCGAGGTATTTGGTGGGCGAGCAGCAAAATAAAGATTAAAAGGAAAAACAGACGTTTTTGTTTTTATTTCTTTTACAAAGCTCAGCCGGGTTTCAACGTCATGAGGCACAAAAAAACAATAACAGCAACAGCCCATGAAGCTTTCACAATTCAAATTTGACCTGCCACTCAACCTTATTGCCCAGAACCCTGCTAAAAAACGCGAAGACGCCCGCATGATGGTGGTGAACCGCAAAACGGGTGAAATGGAAAACAAATACTTCCGCGACATTTTGGATTATTTTGACGACAAGGACGTATTTGTAGTGAACAACACCAAAGTTTTTCCGGCCCGCATGTACGGCCGTAAAGAAAAGACCGGCGCCAAGATCGAAGTTTTTTTGCTGCGCGAACTGAACAAACCCAACCGCCTGTGGGATGTGATTGTTGATCCTGCAAGAAAAATACGTGTAGGTAATAAATTATATTTTGGTGACAGTGAAGAACTGGTTGCCGAAGTAATTGACAATACCACCTCGCGTGGCCGCACCATTAAGTTTCTGTTTGAAGGCAGCGAAGACGAGTTTAGACAAGTGCTGGAAAAACATGGCGAAACTCCTTTACCTAAATACATTAAGCGCAAACCCGATGAAGAAGACCGCGAGCGCTACCAAACTGTATATGCCAAGCACGAAGGCGCCGTAGCCGCTCCAACTGCCGGCCTGCACTTTAGCCGCGAGCTTATTAAGCGTTGCGAAATCAAAGGCATCCGTTTTTCTGAAGTTACGCTGCACACGGGCCTTGGTACCTTCCGCCCGATTGAAGTGGAAGACCTGAGCAAGCACAAGATGGATGCAGAGTACTACCGAATAGAAGAAGCCGCCTGCAAAGTGGTGAACAAAGCCAAAGAAACCAATCATCGTATTTGTTCGATAGGCACCACCACCATGCGCGCGCTGGAAAGCTCCTTCACGGCACAAAAGTTTTTAAAACCATCCGAAGGCTGGACCAATACGTTTATTCATCCGCCGTACGATTTCAATATTGCCGATTCGCTGGTGACCAATTTTCATTTGCCCAAAACCAGCCTGCTCATTATGACCTGCGCTTTTGCCGGTTACGAACTGACGATAGAAGCTTACAAAAAAGCCATCAAGGACAAGTACCGCTTCTTTAGTTACGGCGATGCACTGCTGGTGATTTAACTCCTGTTCCCTAAAGGGGCACTAAGGTCAAAACGTCTCATTTTCCTTTTACAGTTGCTATACAGTTAAAAGGAAATTGAGACGTTTTTGTTTTAAAAAATATTGGATTGAATTTTTTACTTTCTATTGAATAGATTAGTTAAAAATGAATAAAGAATTTGGGTAACCGGCTTTTCAAAACCTTTTCATCTATACTTGCGTTGCACACTTGTACTGCAGTAATTCTATGCAACAAAAACGTCTGTTATTTCTTTCACCCTTTTATATATTCAAACACGAAATAGCATAAAGTAAAACGTCTCTTTTTCCTTTTGATTTTAAAAGGGAAAAGAGACGTTTTTTATTGCAGTTTTTAATATTTAAATACGCAAACTACTTTGACCTAAGTGCACGCTTTAGGGTGACAGGGACTTAAAGCCCAAACAATCCACTGTTCAATTGCTGCAGCACTTTGCTTTTTTCCGCTGCCGGCACCAGTATGGAAATGTTGTGCGCGCTGCCGCCATACGATACCATGCGCACGTCTATTTCTTTCAGGCTGTCAAACACCTTTTGCAGTGCCGTGCCTTCGGCTGCTATTTGGTTGCCCACTACGCTTACTATTGACTGCGCCGTATCTACTTCCACATTGCCCAGGGCTTCCAGTTCTTTTTTAATTTCTTTCAGGTGTGCTGCATCGTCAATGGTTACCGACACAGCCACTTCCGATGTGGTGATCATGTCTATTGGTGTGCGGTATTTTTCAAAAATCTCGAACACTTTTCTTAAAAAGCCATAAGCCAGCAGCATGCGGCTGCTTTTGATGTTGATGGCAATAATACCGTCTTTGGCGGCTACGGCTTTTACACCTTTGTTGCTAGCCTGCGATGATATTAAAGTGCCTTTAGCTGTGGGCTCCATGGTGTTGAGCAACTTAACCGGCACATTATATTGTTGTGCCGGCCAGATGGAAGCCGGGTGCAGAATTTTAGCGCCAAAGTAAGCCAGCTCCGCCGCCTCGTCAAAACTCAATTGCTCAATGGGAATAGTTTTATTTACCACGCGCGGGTCGTTGTTGTGCATGCCGCTGATGTCGGTCCATATTTCGCAGGCAGATGCACCAATGGCTGCTGCAATAAGCGATGCCGAATAGTCGGAACCGCCACGTTTCAAATTATCCACTTCTCCCCTTGCATTACGGCAAATAAAGCCCTGCGTGATGAATATGCTTTTACCCGAATGCAGCTGCAGCAGTTGCGACAGTTTTATTTTGATGTTGCCAATTTGCGGCTCGCTGTTTACATCCAGTGTCATAAACTCCAGCGCGGGCAGCAGGGCATGCTTAATTCCTTTTTCCTCCAGGTGAACAGAAAACAGTTTGGTAGAAAGCAATTCGCCCTGCGCCAGTATGTCTTTGTTCAGCGCTTCGCTATGCGATATTTTCAGAATGATGTTTAGAAATTCAAAGTGCTCTTTCAGTATGGCTTCTGCCTTGGCAGTAGCTTCGGGCGTTTGAACCAGCGCCTGCACAAAACTTTTGTATTGCGCTTCCAGCTCGTCAATCTTTCGTTTGGCATCTTCGCGCAGGCCTTTGGCCAGCAGGGCCGAAATTTCTACCAGCGCGTTGGTGGTGCCCGATACGGCGCTCAGCACCACAATTTTTTCTTCGCTATCGGCTGTTATCAATTGGGCTACCTGATGCATTCTTTCAGGCTTACCTACAGAGGTGCCGCCAAACTTCATTACTTTCATAAAAACTGTATTGAGCTGCTATTTTAATTGGCGGCAAAATTACTACCGAATGCTTTAAAGACATTTAAAAATTAAAGGGCACCTCAAATCGTGCAGCAATGGCCTGCAGGTCTTCTACCACGGCGCTATGCATCGGGATTCCCGCTTTTCTTCTCAGCACTTCTTCTTCCCTTTCAGGGTCGCCGGGAATTAAAACCTTTTCAAACCCATCAGCCGGCCTTGACTGCCTAAAGCGCGCGATCCAGTTGTCCATATGTTGTTTAAAATCGGCGGCGGGCCTAAAGGCATCAATGCGCATAGCGCCTAAAAAGTGGCCAATGCCTTCGCCAGGCATACCGTCGGGCATGGGCACATAAGCCGGGAACGGCGGCACCCAGGGGCCATAGTTGGCACCGCTGAGTACGGCGGAAAAAATATCTACCACGGCACCCAGCGCATAACCTTTGTGGGAGCCCCGCTCGCGGTCGGAGCCGAGTGGCAACAGGGCTCCGCCCTTTTTTAATGCATGGGCGTCGGTACTGTTTTTGCCCTCGCCATCCTGCACCCAGCCGGTAGGTGTAGGCTCGCCTTTGCGTTGTAATATTTCCAGCTTGCCGTTAGCAGCAGTGGTGGTGGCCAGGTCGGCTACAAAAGGCGGCTGCGCGCCGGCCGGTATGGCTACGCAAATGGGGTTGGTACCCAGCATGCGCTCAGTAGAAAAAGTAGGCGCTACCAGCGCGCTGGCGTTGGTCATGGCAATGCCGATCATGTCTTCTTCCAGGGCCATCATGGCATGAAAAGCGGCAATACCAAAATGGTTGCTGTTCTTTACACTTACCCATCCGGTGCCGGTTTGCCGCGCTTTATCAATAGCCGTTTGCATGGCAAATGGTGCTACTATTAATCCTAGACCTTTATCGCCGTCAATGGTAGCCGTAGATGGTGTTTGATGAATGATTTGCGGAGCCGCTTTCGGGTTCACACGGCCGGCTTCTATCAGGCGCAGGTAGCCGCTGAGGCGCGCCACGCCGTGCGAGTCTACACCCCGCAGATCGGCCGAAAGGAGCGCTTTGGCAGCTAAAGCAGCATCGGTAACCTGCAGTTTTTGAAATATATGTTGCGTGAAGCTGTATAAACGTTCGTAGGAAATGGTACTGTTTTGCATGGTGCAAAGGTGCAGAATTGATGGTTTTTTAGAAACGTTTCTTTTCCCCTTTTACCCACGATAGTTTATATCAGAAAAAAAGGATTAGAGGTCTCCATAAAGCGCTCTAATCATGACAAGTAAAGTATAATTGTTGTAACAAAATTTTAAAAGAAGCTAGATAAGCCATTAGCTTATTTTTTTATCAACTGAGTGCCTTCATTGCCTGGATAGTTGATTTTATTGTTCCATCTGAAATTGGTAATTTCTGTGATGGTGCCACAACATTTGGTTTTGGTCATTTCAAAGTTCATTGCCAGCGTATCAACATCACCATTGCTTAGCTGCATGTAGGCCGTATCTGCCGCAGGATAAAACCAAACGGTAAGAATGCTGTCTTCTGGTGCATTAAGCCCATAACCATAAGGCTTTAACTCATAAAAAATAGTATCAGATCCTTTTAAGGAGTAAAACCGAAATTTATTTTTATCATAAACACGATTTCTTCCGAAAACAAGATCTGTACTATCTGTAATGCTCACTATATCAAATTGAAAACGATAATTACTGGAAACACAATCCAAATAAGCACAAGTGCAAGAAGCCAGAAAGAGAGTTAAAAAAGCTGTTACCTGTAACCATAAAGAGCGTTTCATGCCGGAGGTTTTTATGCATGCAGTAGATCTACAATCCAACTGACGCCACAAAAGTATTGTTCCCATCAAACTTTTGCAATCTAACAAATTATATTTTTTACAATTTCATTTTACAAGTGACCTTTCATTTAGCTACTCATCCAAAGTAAAGTATTTGCGCAAAGCCAACTAGTTGCTTTTAGTCCAAAAATTTAGACTGTATATTTATAAAATGAGAATCCTTTTTTATTGGATACTTTTTATAATTATAGTCTCTGGATTGGGTTGTAAAAAGGACGAACGCATTGACCTTTCCGGCCAATTGATATTATCTCAAAAAATTCCTACCCCTTTACCTAATAAAAAACTGGAAGTTTATCAACGTGGGTCTTCGGGAGGCATAGGCATTCCTTCAAGTTCTACATCTTCTTCTGCAACTACAGTAACGGATGCACAAGGGTTTTTCCATTTTCGCTTTAAACCGGGCAAAACTAATTTTCTTATTTTCTCTGGCGCCAATGCTTCCCCGCTAACATTAAGCAATGGCGATACCAGTTTTCCGCGTTTTACAAGAACGAACTATAACCCATCGGAACTGAATATTAACAAACCCATATTTGTTGGTAAAATCATTGAAGAGGTTACCATTAAAGTTCACTTGTTGACAGACATTGCCGTTACCGATACTATTGGATTAGAAGGCTATACAATTAATGGAAGAATTAGTAAAGAATATACCGGAATGCAGGCAACTGCTGGTTCGGTTATAACCCTCGATATGATACCAAATATGCTGTTTACCGATTATGATTATTATGATAATCAATTTTTGAATAACCTGCATGCCGGTAGAAAATGGAAAACAAATACTGGATATGTAACTATTTCCAGTGCCGGCATATTGGTGCCTGCACGATTATCTGCAGAAGATGAAACAACAAAAGAAATACTATTTTATTTCAGCAAGTAATTTCAAAAACGTCTCTTTTCCTTTTAAAAACAAAAATGCCCAGCAGTGCAGGGCATTTTAAAAAAGGATCAGGGTAAATTGCTTTTGGTATAAATAAATTCTATTTCAGCGGGCGCTTGGCCGCCATCGACATTTCGTAAGCGGCAGATGGATACAAGCGTGCATTTTCTAATTTACGAATGTGCATTTCTGTAGCGGTGGACTCGTTGCGGATGGTCCAATCCAGGCCGCGATAACCTTTTTGCAATATGATGCCCGGGCCATCTGGCGCAGCCTTCCAACTGCCTTTAATTTCTTTACCACTCATAGGCTTCCAGCTGTATGTACCATTGGCATTAATGCGCAGCACATCGGTGGCGGAATGGTATGAATACACATTACGCTCATAATTCCCTTCTTTTTCAGTATTTATAGCCATTACCTCACCTAGCTTCCAGTCGCCGTAAAACCAGGTTGTCCAAAAAGGCTCCCGTCTGGGCCGCACCACGTTGCTCCAGTCCATCCAATCAGGCCAATTGGTATAGGCATCGGGCTGCACCAGGTATTTATTTTCTTCTGCTACCGCATATTTGCTGGCAGCATTATAGGGCTTGCCTACTTGTTTAATTACACCACGCTTCCATTTACCGGCAAAAAACTGTACGGAATCGCCGGGCTGGAAAGTGCCTAAAACCGGCCAAGTGGTACGGTTGCCCACAGCTGGGTTGTTGGCAGGAGGCGCTGTTGGTGCAGGTTTATTGTTAGGTACAGGTGTTGTGTTGGTAGCTGGTGTTGGAGTTGTGTTAGGTTTACCAATCTGGGCCAGCAGTTTTACAATGTCAGTAGCACCGGAGCGCTTGGCATAGTCCAGTGCTGTTTTACCATTCTCATCTTTCATCGCCGGGTCGGCACCCTGCGCCAGTAAAAATTTTACAATTTCCGTATTACCTCCACCGGCAGCAGCCATTAATGGGGTATAGCCGCTAGATAGCTGCCAGTTTACATCGCCACCACCGGCAACAATACTTTTAACTTCATCCAGGTAACCACCGCCGGCATCGCGCACCAGCGCCTGACCTTTCATGCGGTTGTTATACTTGGCCCATCGACCAGAATATTCAGCACCCTTCTGAGTGTCTTCGGGAAGTTGGTTGTTTTTAAGATAATAGTCGAGAAGTTTTACAATATCAGTTGCGCCATCCCGCCGGGCAAAGTCAATAGCAGCTTTTCCATTTTCATCTTTCAAAAGCGGGTCGGCACCCTGCTCCAACAAAAAGCGAACAATTTGGGTATTACCCCCAGCCGCAGCAGCCATCAGCGGTGTATGACCATCCGTCAATTGCCAGTTTACATCGCCTCCACCAGCTACAATGCTTTTTACTTCATCCAGGTTACCGCCGCTGGCGTCTCTAACTAGGGCCTCTCCTTTCATTTTATTGTTGTATTTGGCCCAGGGCCCAGTTTGGGCAGTACTCGTATAGCTCTGGATGATCAACAGAGTAAGCAACAGCGCGGATATTAATTTCTTCATATTTATTTTCAATTAGGTACGACTTTTTTTATTCGTTAATTTTTTATAAGCTGCAATCAATTATAAAAACAGCAACTTATGAACATCAAAATAGAATGGAATAGGCTACATACATATACCAGCGCCAAATAAACAAAATAATGCCTAAGACTAAAAGCAATATGGATTTTTTTTTAAATGAATTCTTCCTCTAAATAAAGTAAGGTTTGAAAGGTTAAACCCACGTTTCGACAACTTTACTAAGCTATATTTTCGGTTAGCCATACTAACATAATCCGGTACTTACAAATAAGATTATCAATAGTATTCTATTGCGCCGTTCATGCTGTGCATTTTATTTTGTAGCCAAAAAACACGTAAGAAATTTTTCAAAAACGTCTCTTTTTCCTTTTAAAAACAAAAATGCCCCGCAGGCGCAGGGCATTTTAAAAAACGTCTGTTTTTCCTTTTATTTAAAACGGAAGGTCGTCAGAAGTATCGTCGCCGGCAGAAACCGAACTTTCCTGGCGCATGTTATTGCCGCCGTAAGATTGCTGCGATGGCTGGCTGTCGCCGCCGCCCATGCCGCTGTCGTTTTTGCTGCCCAGCAGCTGCACATCGCGCACCCGCATAGAAAGCGAGGCGCCGGCAGTGCCGTCCTGGCGCTGAAACGAGCGCACTTCGGGGCTGCCCTCTACATACACCTGCGTGCCCTTGGTAAGGTAAGGCGCTACCGCGGTGCGGTCGGTCCAGTAGGCGCAATCCACCCAGGTGGTTTTTTCCTGGTTGTTGCCCTGGCTGTCCCTGTACTTTTCAGAATGTGCTACCGTAAAGTTGATCACATTCTTTCCGTTGACTGTATTTACGGTACAGTCTTTTCCTAAACGTCCGATAACTTGCATTTTAATCATAGTGCTCAATATTAGGCCTGTAAGATACGCTGTTTTAACATTTCTAGGCAAATTTATTTCCTAAAATTTTTAGTAATGTTTGCATCGCCATTATCTGGTACCATTTACATTTTAAAAAAGGAAATTAAAAAGAAAAATCCCTTGTATCTGTGCCGTAAATGATTTTAGTAATTCCCGCCAAAAACGATTAATATATATCCGAAACATATTTAATAATTGTAATTTGGCAACAACTGTCAAAGGCAGCCCGAAACTTTCCCTATTTACGGCACACACACAACCTGTTCCCTGTTAAGATGGCCTTTATCATGATAAAGCTGTTTTAAAACCTTGCTTATTTACTGTAGGCTTAAAAACACCAACCATGCTGCCAACCATAATTGTAGACGATGAGCCTGCCTCTTGCGAATCTCTTTCTATTCTTATACACAAATACTGTCCCGGCATAGCTGTAAAGGCCTGCTGCAGTTCGGGTGCCGAAGCCATTACAGCCATCCGGCAACTAACTCCATCGCTGGTGTTTCTTGATATTAAAATGCCGGGCATAGATGGATTTGAATTACTGGATATACTGGCACCTGTCAATTTTGAAGTAA
>CBDTUH010000061.1:0-13397 GCA_965363375.1 uncultured bacterium | reverse complement strand
TGAGGATAAAAGGATTAAAAAATTTTTCACTTGCATGGTTTAATTTTTTTCAAAAGGACACATGGATTTTTGCATGCGCCTTGCCCGAACCTTTTGTTTGGTGTAACTAAAACGCCACCGGAATGGAATTATTGTAGCACCTGCAGAAAATTAGAGCAAGTGTGCGAATATAGAAAGTTTACCCAGAATTTTATAGTGCTTATAAGAAATTTGTGTTATTTCTGCTTTTGATATGAGGGGCCGCTGCTGTAAACACATTCTGCTACTGACTGCTTTGGTGCTGGGCGCGCTGTTTGCCGCCGGGCAGCGGCAATATGCCACCGCCTCAGTGCTGTCCACAGGGCAATGGGCTAAAATAACAACCAGTAATCCCGGTATCTATAAAATAGATGCAACAATTTTAAGTGCGCTCGGCTTTTCATCTACTTTTCCATCGGGGCAGCTGCGCCTGTTTGGCCGGCCAGGCGGCATGCTGCCCGAAGGCAACAGCGCCCCCTACACCGACGACCTGCAGGAGGTGGCCTTAGAAATAGTAGATGGCGGTGATGGTACTTTTAGCGGTGCTGATTATGCGCTTTTTTATGCCGAAGGGCCGCACGTGTGGCTTAAAGATTCCATTAATAAAACCTTCCGACACCAAAAAAATCTTTATACCGAAAAGCAAACCTTTTTTATTTCCATCGGCGGCATGGGCAAAAGGATAGCAGCACCCCAAACGTCTCTTTTTCCTTTTAACACTGTTACCTCTTTCAGCGAACGTTTTTTTCACGAGCTCGATTCGGTAAATTTCCTCAGCAGCGGTAAAGAGTGGTTTGGCGAGGAGTTTAGCGATGCGCCAGGGCGTATTTTAAATAAAACGTTTTCCCTTCCTTTTAATGATGTCATTACCGGTACACCCGTGCAGCTTACGTCCAGCGTAGCAAGTCGCTCGGTAGGGGCGGGCAGCCAGTTTGTGGTAAGCAGCAACAGCCAGGTGGTGCAACAGCTGCCGGTGCCGGCTATAGATGGCTTGCCTTACGGCCTTTTTGCCCAGCAGGCGCAGGCTTCGGTAGAGTTTGCAGCCACTACACAAAACGTCTCTTTTTCCTTTCAATATGTGCCCGGCTCTTTTAATGCGCAGGGCTGGCTTGGCTGGTTTGAAGTGCTTTGCCGACGGCCGCTTTCCATTTATAACGGGGAGCAGCTGCTGTTTAGGGATTGGGCCTCTGTTGGCAACACATCCGCTACTTTTAGCATTACCACAACGGCCTCCAACACGCAGGTTTGGGATGTAACCGACGGGCTGGCGCCGGTAAAAATGGGTGTAACCTATACCAATGGACAAGCCTCTTTTACCAACAGCGCCGAAAACCTGCATGAGTATGTAGCTTTCAGCAATATTTTTTTAACGCCACAGGTGGCGGGCCGTGTGGAAGCTCAAAATTTGCACACCACCACCGAGACGGATTATTTCATTGTTACCCACCCGCTTTTTGTGCAGCAGGCGCAGCGGCTGGCCCTTTTCCACCAACAAAAAAATGGCCTGAAAACTTTAGTAGTGAGCACGGAACAAATCTTTAATGAATTTGCCGGCGGCGCACCTGACCCTACAGCGGTAAAAGATTTTTTAAAGCTGTTCTACGACAGGTATAGAGCAACGTGGCGCGAAAAGCCGAAATACGTTGTGCTTTTTGGCAAAGCTTCTTTTGATTATAAAGACAGGGTATTGAATAACACCAATTTTGTTCCTTCCTATCAAAGCACCGCCTCGCTCGACCCGCTGTCTACTTTTACCTCGGTTGATTTTTTTGGTTTTTTAGATGATGAAGAAGACATCAATTCCGTGCTGGTGATGAATGGGCTGGACCTGGGTATTGGCCGCGTGCCGGTGCGCACCGCTGAAGAAGCCAAAGCTTTTGTAGATAAAGTAGAAGCCTACCATGCCGCAAATGCTTTTGGTCCCTGGCGCAACGAGATAACTTTTATTGCCGACGATGAAGACAACAACCTGCACCTGCAGGATGCCGAAACCATTGCCGGAACCACACATGAAACTGCGCCGGTCTTCAACATCAATAAATATTACCTGGATGCTTTTCGGCAGGAGGGCGGCTCAGCCGGCGGCCGCTACCCGCAAGCGGCCGCTGCTATTAACAACCGGGTGTACAATGGTACCTTGATATGGAACTACAGCGGCCACGGCGGCCCGCAGCGCCTGGCGGAGGAAGTGGTGCTGGACAGGCAAACGGTTGACAGCTGGAATAATAAAACGAGATTGCCGCTGCTGATAACCGCTACCTGCGATTTTGCACCTTTTGATTATCCTTTTAGCCAGTCGTTGGGCGAGGACGTGCTGCTGCGGCCACAAACAGGTGCTATTGCCCTAATGACCACCACGCGGCTGGTATTTGCCAACAGCAACCGTGTGCTGAACAACAATTATTTAAAATTTGCGCTGGAAAAAACAGCAACTGGTTACCGCAGCCTGGGCGAAGCCGCCATGCTGGCTAAAAACTATACCTACCAAACCTCTACCGATGTGGTGAACACCCGCAAGTTTGCCCTGCTGGGCGATCCTGCCATGACGCTGGCTTTCCCAAAGCTGCAGGTACAAGCCACCACCATAAATGGTAAAACAATAGGCCATGCAGATACCCTCGGCGCTACCGATGCGGTAACCATTGGTGGTGAGGTGCGGGATGAAAACGGCGCTTTGCTGCCCAATTTTAACGGCACCGTTTACCTTTCACTTTTTGACAAGCCCAAAACCATCACTACGCTGGGTAATGATGCGGGCAGCCCGCCCACACCTTTCAGCGCCCAAAACACAGTGCTTTTTAAAGGTAAAGCATCAGCTAAAAACGGCCTTTTTTCCTTTTACTTTAAGCTGCCCAAAGATATTAATTACCAACCCGGTTTTGGAAAGCTGAGCCTGTATGCAGAAGATGGAAATGAGGATGGCAATGGTTATTATGATAGTGTGTTGATTGGCGGCCTGGGCACCGGCGGAAGCAACGATGGTGAGGGGCCCGAGATAAAAGCATTTTTAAATGATGAACAGTTTGTAAACGGAAGTATTACCGCTAACAATCCGGTGCTGATTGTAAAGCTGGCTGATTCATCAGGCATCAACACCGGCGGCGCCTCCATCGACCACGATATTGTAGCTACGCTGGATGGCGATGCCAAAACCTATTATGTGCTTAATAACTTTTACGAAAGCGAGCTGGACAATTACCAAAAAGGGTCTATACGTTTTCAGCTGCCACAGTTGCCGCCGGGGCCGCATACGCTAAGCATTAAAGCCTGGGATGTCATGAATAATTCGGCCACCTATGATTTGAAGTTTACCATTGTAGACAGGGCCGAAATGCAGATTGATCATGTGCTCAACTACCCCAATCCCTTTACCACGCAAACGGCTTTCTGGTTTGAGCACAACCAGCCGCAAACCGATTTAAAAGTAAAAATAGACGTTTATACCATTAGTGGTAAACTGGTTAAAACCATCAGCCGGGCAATAAATACGCCGGGCAATCGTTCCAATGACATCGTTTGGGACGGGCGCGACCAGTACGGTGCCAAAATAGGTCGTGGCATTTACATTTACCGGCTGCAGGTAACCGCACCCGGTGGTAACAAGGCGGAAAAGTGGGAGCGCCTGGCCCTGCTGAATTAATGGCGCCGCTATAGTAAACCATAAACCAAAAATCTATATTTGCACTCATTTATAAATCAACTATGAAATCAACTGCCTTTAAACTGCTGACTGCTGCTTTGTTATTTTCCGGATTTTCGACGGCTGTGCAGGCGCAGGAGCGCATCAACGTGGTAACCACCGCGGTGCCTTTCCTTCGTATATCGCCCGACGCCCGCGCCGGCGGCATGGGCGACCTGTCCATTGCCACCTCGCCCGATGCGGCTTCTTCTTACTACAACCTGGGTAAAGTGCCTTTTAACGAGCTGCCCGGCGGCATTAATCTTACTTACACTCCTTGGCTCAAAAAGATTGTTCCCGATGTGTACCTGGCCTCTGCCTCCGGTTATTATAAATTGGATGATTTCCAGGCCATTTCTGCATCGCTTCGCTACTTTAGCCTTGGCAACATACAGTTTACCGACCAGTTTGGCCAGCTGCAAGGCAGCGGCAATCCGCGCGAGTTTGGTATAGATGTGGGCTACAGCCGCCGCCTGAGCGATCAGCTGGGCCTGGGCATAGGCTTAAAATATATTTACTCCAACCTGGCGGCCGGTGCCGTATCGCCGGGTGCTATATACAAAGCCGGCAGCGCCGTAGCGGCCGACCTGGGCATTTACTACAATGGAACCAGCGAGCTGGGGCAGGGCCTTTCGTGGGGTGTGGCCTTAACAAACCTAGGTTCTAAAATTGCCTATACCGACCAGGCCGACCAAAAAGACTTTATACCAGCCAACCTGGGCCTGGGTGCTACTTATACCCGCGTGTTTGACGAAAGCAACAAGATTATGTTTGGTGTGGATGTAAACAAACTGCTGGTGCCTACACCGCCCATGGCTACCGGCGACTACAGTGCCGACTCGGCCAGCCTGGCGGCTTACCGCAACAAAGGCGTGATGAGCGGCTGGTTCTCTTCTTTTAACGATGCGCCGGACGGCTTTAGCGAGGAACTGAAAGAATTCCAGATTTCGGTAGGTGCGGAGTATTGGTACAACAACCAGTTTGCGCTGCGCGCCGGCTATTTTCACGAGCACCAGACCAAAGGCAACCGCCGCTTTTTTACATCGGGCGTAGGTATTAAGTACAACGTGTTTGGCCTTAATTTTTCTTACCTGATACCAACTGGGCAGGGTGGCAGCAATCAAAACCCACTGAGCAACACACTGCGTTTTTCGCTGGTGTTCGATCTGGGTGGTGAGATGTATGAATAAAGAAGTTGAACTGATTAAATACAGAAAGCGGAAGTGTTATGCTTCCGCTTTTCTTTTTTCTAAAACGTCTGTTTTTCCTTTTGAAAGTGAAATGGGATTAAAAGGAAAATGAGACGTTTTTAGGAAACCTCTATTTTTCCTTTTAATAAAATTTCTGAAATATGCGCGGATGATTTTATTTACTTAATCAGCATCGGGATTGTTAAAGCTAAAAAGAAAGGAAGTAAATGAACGATAACATCCAACCAGTTTTGCCGCCTTCCTTCATCGTGATCATACCATGTTGAACTATTATAAGTTGGTTCAACACGAATTTTTTTTTATAAAAGTATCTAAATGCTGCATAAGTAATGATGTAAATAAACGGACCGAAAAAAGAGTCGGCAGCATTCCCAACGGCCATTTTCATGTTATCATTTCTAATGGCATATCCAACAAAAGCAAAAATCAAACTTCCTGCAATTGTAACTTTTATAATGTTGTCATTCCTCAACTTTTTCATTGAACCTAACACAAACAAAATCAGTGTAGCTAAGTAGCCAATTAACAATATCGAATGTGGAGATAGGTTCATTCCAAAAAATTACAAAAACAAAAATGGAAAAGTTTCAACAGCAACTTAGTTTTCCTTTTTTATTGTCCTCAAAACGTCTGTTTTCCCTTTTAATCTTTCAGCTGTTTTTCAGCAAAGTTTAAATAACGCCGCCTTGCTGTTTTGCAGGAAAGCGCATAATGAAAGTAGCACCTTTGCCGGGTGTGCCTGTGGCCTGTATGGTGCCGCCGTGCCGCTCTACGATCCGCTTACACAGCGCCAGCCCCAGGCCCGTGCCTTCGTACCGGTCTTTGGGATGCAGCCGCACAAAACTCCCGAAAATTTTATCCGCTTCTTCTTCGAAAAAACCAATGCCATTATCGGCCAGCCTTATTTCCAGCATTTCATATTCACCTGCCTGCACCGGTTGCGATTGAATAGTAACTTCCGGCTTTACGGCTGCATTGGAAAACTTGAGCGAGTTGTTCAGCAAATTGTAAAACAGCTGGTGCAGCAGCACCGAACTGCCTTCTATCATCGGCAAAGGTTCTATTATAAGCTGCGCTTCTTTTTCGGTAATAACCAGTTCCAGGTCATCCTTCACGTTTTGCACAATGGCATTCAGGTCCACACGCTCGGCATGCTGCGGTTCGTAGTTGACGGTGGAGTACGACAGGATGCTTTCAATCATCTGGTTCAGCCTTGCAGCCGATTTCGATAGCCTGTCCAGCAGCACCACGCCATCGCCCAGCATATGCTGGTACCTTATTTTAAGCAGGTCGAAAGTGGTGCGCATTTTTCTGACAGGTTCCTTCAGGTCGTGGCTGGCCACGTGGGCAAAGCGCTCCAGGTCTTCGTTCGACCGCTGCAGTTCCAGCGTACGCTCCTGCACGGTTCGCTCCAGTTCCTCATTAAAACGCTGCTGCGCCTCTTCTGCCTTTTTTCGTTCGGTAATGTTGATCATGGAGCCTACCATCTTTACCGGGCTGCCCGCCGCATCGTACACCAGGCGGCCCCTGTCCAGGATATAAATGGAAGCACCGTCTGCTTTAAGCAACCTGTACTCGTCGGACCAGAACTTTTGGCCGGAGCCAATGAAAGCCTCCATCTTGCCGCTTACCCTTTCTTTATCGTCGGGGTGGATGTAGCTTGTCCACACGGGGTAGCTAAGACCGGCGGGGGGTAGCTGGTAGCCCAGCACCAGTTCAAAATTTTTGTTGAAGCTGACCACATCGCCCTTTATGTTCCACTCCCAGATGATGTCGTTGGTGCTGAGCGAAACAATTTCGTAGCGGTCTTTTTCTGCTTTGTAGCGCTCGGCCAGCACCCGGTTGCGGCTGCTGAGCGAATTGATCTTTACCAGCATGAACAGCAAAAACAGGTTGACCAGTATGCCGGCCAGGGCAATCAGGTTGGGCTGGTTCTGCTCGTAAGAAGACACAAACTCCGGCCTTGTAGTAAACACCAGCGTCCAGTCGATACCGGAAACATTTATATGGCGCGAAACGGAAAAATCGGCTGCTGCTTTTTGGGAATTGTAGCCGTGGCTGGCATAAAACAGGTAGGCCGTATCGGTGCTGTTGCCGTCATAAATCTCAAACTCAATTTCAGGCGCCACGCTGCCCAATATACCCGTCATCAGGTCGTTGATGCGGAAGGGGCTGTATACAAAACCTTTAAGGGCGGCTTTTCGCTCTTCTACAGTGGACAGGCTTTTTTCACGAAAATAAACGGGCAGGTAAAGCAGGCAGCCTTTCTGCACATTGCGGCCGGTTTCCTGCACCAGTATCACCATTTCCGACATGGAGGGCTCGCCGGTTTCCATGGCGCGCTGCATGGCCTTCCGCCGCTTTTCTTCGGTGTACATGTCGTAGCCAAAAGCCCGCAGGTTTCTTCCTGTAAATGGCTCCAGGAAAACTATAGAGTGGTATTCTTCTCTTTCCTCTTCAGGCCAAACCTTAAAGTGGGGGTAGCCCTCCACCCTGATCTTTTTTGTAAAGCTTTCCAGGTCATTGTTAAAAAGCCTGACGGTAAAACCCAGGCCCTGTATGCCGGGATAGTATTTTTGCAACTGCAGCGTTTTTACATAATTGCCCCATTTGGACCGGTTGACGCTGTCTGCCGCATTCAAATAGCCAACGGCATTTCTCAATACCTGCTCGTACGCCGACATCCTGGTTTCTATGGCCGTTTGAATGTTGCTTACAGCATAATCAAAGCGGTAGGTTGTTTTTTCGGCCAGGTTGCTGCGCGAAACATACCAGGCTATAATGGTGAGCACACTGGAGCATACCAGCAAAAGGGCCAGCAGTACGGTTCTGTTGAAGGATTTCTTTACATCTGTTTTCTTTATAGCAGGGGGCAAACTTGAATACAGGATTGAGGTGAATGGCAAATATATAGTATGTGCTTAATACGGCCGCTAATAACGCCTGATTATCAATTAGCCCAATACAGCTTATTAACCGGCACACGGATGATGGAACTTGAAGATAAAACGTCTGTTTTTCCTTTTAACCTGCAGCTGACTGCAGGAGAGAACGTTGATTGCTGGCCGTTGGTCGTTGATTGAAATACAAAACGTCTCTTTTCCCTTTTAAACATTAATCAACTTATCAACAAGTTAACTGATCAACTGCACTCAAAAACGTCTCTTTTTCCTTTTAATTCTTTTCCCTTTCCGCCGTTCCCCGAAAGTTAAATAGCTTTACGCCCCGCGCCCCAGGAGCGATTTTTAAACAACCCTTGATTATGAGTTACAGAATTGGATTTGGAATTGATTTTCACCAGCTGGCCGAAGGCCGCAAGTTAATGATCGGCGGTGTGGAAGTGCCGCACCACGTGGGCTCTGTTGGCCACAGCGATGCCGATGTGCTGCTGCATGCCATTTGCGATGCCATACTGGGCGCCGCCTGCCTGGGCGATATCGGCGTACATTTTCCCGACACCGACAAAAGCTATAAAGACATTGACAGTAAAATACTACTGCAAAAAACAATGGCGCTGGTGCAGGCCGAAGGCTACAGCCTGGTAAACATTGATGCCTCGCTGTGCCTGGAGGCACCCAAAATAAAACCCTACGTACCGCAGATGCAGGCGGTAATTGCCGGCATTACGGGCCTTACGGTTAAAGATGTTTCCATCAAAGCCACCACTACCGAGCGTATGGGCTTTGTGGGCCGCGAAGAAGGGCTGGTGGCCTACGCCTCCATTTTATTGCAACGTATTTAACATCTTTCGACCCCTGTTTTTTTATCTTTGAAAATTATGGCTTCCATTGCGGTAAAGATCATTAACCAGTCGGCCAATGGCCTGCCGGCCTACGAAACGGCCGGCGCCGCCGGTATGGATGTGCGCGCGCACCTGCCCGCACCGCTTACGCTGCAGCCGCTGCAGCGCGCGCTGGTGCCCACGGGCCTGTATATGGAGCTGCCCCAAGGCTACGAGTGCCAGGTGCGGCCCCGCAGCGGCCTGGCCATCAGGCAGGGCATCACCTGCCTCAACACGCCCGGCACCATCGACAGCGACTACCGCGGAGAAATTAAGGTTATCTTAATCAACCTTTCGGCTGAGGAACAGGTCATTAATAATGGAGACCGCATTGCGCAACTGGTTTTTCAAAAAGTGGAAAAGGCGGTTTTGGAAGAAGTGCAAACCATTGGCGAAACCGGGCGCAGCAGCGGCGGCTTTGGCTCTACCGGAAAACATTAAACAACACACATGAAATTTTTATACCTGATCGTACTCTTTTTTTCGCTGGCGGCCTGCCGCGCCACCCGGCCCATACAAACGGCCATAGCCAAAAAAGACACGTCGGCCGCAGTAAGCCGCGAGCGGGAAGACTCCATCCGCTTTATTGCCGAAGCAGTGGAAAGCCTGAAAGCCAACGAACTGAATTTTGAAACCTTTACCGCCAAGGTCAACATCGAGTACAGCGGCAGCGATGGTAAAAGGTACGATGTAAATGCCAGCATCCGCATGCTGAAGGACAGCGCCATCTGGGTTTCGGCCAACGCCGTACTGGGCATTGAGGCCTTTCGCGCCCTCATCACAAAAGATTCGGTAAAGATCCTGGACAAACTGAATAAAACCTATACGGCCCGCAGTGTGGATTATTTGCAGGAGGTAACATCGCTGCCCCTGAACCTGGCTACTCTGCAGAACCTGATAATGGGCAATCCCGTGTTTTTCGACAGCAACATTGTAAGCTACAGCCAGGGGCCGGGCACCATTACGCTATTGAGTGTAGGGCCGCATTTTAAAAACGGCCTAACCATAAGTACCGACGCCAAAACCGTGCAGCGCAGCAAACTGGATGATGCCGACCTGGCGCGCAACCGCACCGCCGACCTGGGCTACTGGGGGTACGAAAATAAGCAGGGGCCGCTGTTTGCCACCAGGCGCAGCATCTCCATCACCGAAAAAAAGAAACTGGACATACAACTGGATTTTAAGCAGTACGGGCTAAATGGTGAAGTGAGTTTTCCGTTTTCCATACCTAAAAATTATGTGGCCAATTAAAATTTATACCTTATTCTGTCGTTTGAAAAAAACGCTGTTTATAAATTCTGAGAATATGAAGCAATTTTTCTTCGCTTTTTTACTGCTGCTGACGGCTGCCGCCCACGCCCAAACCCAGGACAGAACCAAGCTGGAGCGCGAACGGCAGGCCATACAAAGCGAACTGAAAGAAATTCAGGGCGTGTACAACCAGGTAAAAGGGCAAAAGAAAGAAACGCTGGGACAGCTGACCCTGCTGCAACGCAAAATGGCGCTGCAAAACCAGTACGTAAGCAACATCAACAAAGAAGTAAGGCTGGTTACCGACGAAATTTACCTGAGCAACCTGGAAATTAACCGCCTGAAGCGCCAGCTGGATACACTGAAAGAACAATATGCCCGCAGCGTGGTGTATGCTTACAAAAACAAAAGTACCTACGACTATCTCAACTTTATTTTTTCGGCCAACAACTTTAACGATGCCCTCAAGCGCGTGAGCTACCTGAAAGCCTACCGCAACTACCGCGAGCAGCAAGTGGCTAACATACAGGAAACGCAGGCGCTGATAGAAGACCGCCGCCAGCAACTGATGGCCAAGCAGAACCAGAAGAAAGTGGCCCTGCAAAACCAGCAACAGCAGCTGACCGTGCTGGCCGAGCAGAAGAAAGAAAAAGACGTGGTGGTAAGCAAACTGAAATCAAAAGAAAACGAACTTTCCCGGCAGATAGCAGCCAAGCGCAAGCAGGATACACAGTTGAAAAATTCGATTGCCGCCATCATTCGCCGCGAAATAGAAGCACGCCGCAAGGCCGAAGCGGCCGAAGCCGAGCGCCTGCGCAAGGCAGAAGCAGCAAGGGTAGCCGCTGCTAAAAAAGATGCCGCCGCCACCGGCACTACCACCGCCGCTGCGCCCGAAGTAAAAGCCGAGCCGGTAAAGAAAACAGCACCCGGCGCCATACCGCTCAATGCCAAAGAAGTGGCGCTTAGTTCTTCTTTTGCTACCAACCGTGGCAAGCTGCCCTGGCCGGTAGACAATGGTTTTGTGTCCATACATTTTGGCTCGTACACGGTGCCCGGCACTTCCCTCAAAGGGGATAATCCCGGCATCACCATCACTACGCCATCACCGGGCACTACGGTAAAGGCCGTGTTTGACGGTGAAGTGATCGGCGTGTTTAACCTGGGCGACGGTATGGCCGTTACCATCAGCCACGGTAAGTATTTTACCACCTACAGCAACCTGGCCCGCGTAAACGTAAGTAAAGGCAGCCCCGTAAAAACAGGCCAGTCTATTGGCAGCGTGGCCGGCGACGATGAAGGCGGCTCCGGCGGCAAGCTCGATTTTCTGCTGATGGTGGAAACTAACAATGTAAACCCCGAGCCCTGGCTGCGCCGGTAAAAACGTCTCTTTTTCCTTTTATATCATAATAATAAAAAAGCTGCATTTGATGCAGCTTTTTTTTAGATAACTATTAGAAAACATCTGATTTTCCTTTTAATAGTTGATGTTAGTCACCAATAATTTTATGCCGTTCAATGTTACAGAAATAGTTATTGCACTTTATGTTTTGCGGCGGCTGTAATTATTTGCTCCAAAATCTTCAGGTCTACGTCCGCTAGTTTATTAATGTAAAGACAACCGGCGCCGGTTTTATGCTTGCCCAGTTTTACCAGGGCATCGGCAAGTGGCTGCAGGTCTATCAGGTGTAATGACAGGTTGGCTTTTCGTGGCGAAAATCCAATTTTAAACCAATCTACTTCCCGGCCGGTTGCAGGGCTTTTATATCTTACATTGCCAAAACCAATCATGGCGCTGCCCCACATTTTTGGTTTTTCATTAGCCGCTTTTTCCATCATGGCTACTATCGTTTCGCTGTCTTTACGCTTCTGCGCATCGGCAATGCTGTTTATAAAATCATCAACGCTTGATGCAGTAGGTTTGGTTTTTATTTGAGCTACTTTTCCCATTTGCAAAATGTTTTAATGGAGGTTTTTTGGTCTTACACCAAAGTACGCTATTAACTACAAAAAATTAAGTAGTGGAACTTTTGTTTTTTTACCTGAAGTAGGAAATCCGGATTGCAAAAAACGTCTCATTTTCCTTTTAAAATATCAGGGAAGATAAGCGTCCAAAAACAACAAAAGCCTGTCGTAGAAACGAAAGGCTTTTCATTAGGATTAACAATTCCGAATGAACAGTTATGGCTGCAAGTCGGAATATCTTTATTGGACAATTAGTGGTTTAAAAAAACAGTTGTTTGATAGTGAGAAAAAAAGTGCCCCGCCAGGACTGACAGGGCTTCACCCTTAACCATACGAAACCAAGTTCTTAATATCTGGAGGCCAGAATAATTTTTTTGTCGGTCTGTAATAGAATGTAAAACTACGGCGCGGCCCCAGTGTTTTTACACCTAAATCGTTGAAGGGCGCTAATTTGTCGATGAAGCCCACTAACAGCCGTTAAAAGGAAAAAGAGACGTTTTTAAACAGGTACCTGCAGCGCTGCTGCCTCGGCTAATGACTGCTGGCAGATCGCTTCTACCTGATTAAAATCATCTTTAAAATGCGGTGCCTCGGCCCCGTTGGTGGCTTCAGCTTCCATACGCTGCAGGTAGGGGTGCAGCCTGTCGGTTAGTCCCATGTAAGCCACCGAGCTTTTCATGCCGTGGGCCAGGCTTTTTACCTGCAGCAGGTTTTGTTGTTCAATAGCTTCTTTCAGCAGCTGCAGCTCCTCGGGTACCTGCACAATAAACTGGCGGATGATGGCATTCTCAAACTCGGTATCGCCCATGGAAAGGTCTTTAAGGTATTGCAGGTTGATAACGCTTTGTGGTGAGGCGGTGTTGGTTGTTTGGCGTTCCTGTGCAAACTGCTCTATCATGGCGTAGAGTTCGGTTTCCTTTATGGGTTTCGATATGTATTCGTTCATGCCGTAGCTGAGGCAGCGTTCTTTTTCGCCGGCCATGGCGTGCGCTGTCATGGCTATAATGGGCACATCCAGCTGCATCTCGTTGCGTATGTAAAGCGTAGCGGCATAGCCGTCCATTTCAGGCATTTGTATGTCCATCAGCACCATCGAGTAAGGCTGGTTTTTCAAGGCTTCGACAGCTTCGGCGCCATTGTTCACCAGCGTGTAGTCCAGCCGCCACTGCTTCATCAGGTGGCGTATCAGCTGCTGGTTCATGGTGTTGTCTTCGGCTATTAAAATATTGATGCTTTTTACCGTCAGGTCTATATCGCCGGCAGGCACGGCATAGGCCATTTCGTAGTTGTACACGGGTGTAAATGGCAGTGTAACGGTAAAAGAAGCACCCTTGCCCCATTCGCTTTCCACGTCAATAGTTCCTTTTTGAATTTGCACCAGCTGCTTAACTATAGAGAGGCCCAGCCCGCTGCCGCCAAAGCGCCGCGTGGTGGCCGCTTCCGCCTGCTGAAAGCGTTCAAAAATGGCGGCTTTTTTTTCGGGTGCTATGCCAAT
>CBDTUH010000060.1:0-13457 GCA_965363375.1 uncultured bacterium | reverse complement strand
AACCAAGGCTCATAAAAAATGGATTTAAAAATGATGAATGATAAACAAAGTTATTGTAAATATAGGGTTCGTGCTACTAATTAGGTTGTTAATGCTAAAAAAAAAAGCGGAAGTGAGCCTTCCGCTTATATAATCAGTTATTAATAACTTATGCTGTAGGGGCAGCCACCACCGCTCTTTTCTTTTCCTGGATACGGGCGCTTTTACCGCTGCGCTCACGCTGGTAGTACAGCTTGGCACGACGTACACGGCCGCTTTTGTTCAGAACGATAGAGTCGATATTGGGAGAGAAGAACGGAAAGGTTCTTTCTACGCCCACACCGTCAGAAATTTTACGTACGGTAAAGGTAGCCGTAGCGCCAACACCTTGCTTTTTGATCACATCGCCTTTAAAAGACTGGATCCTTTCTTTGTTACCTTCAATAATTTTATAGTTAACAGTGACATTGTCACCTGCTTTAAAGCTGGGGAATTCTTTTTGGCTAGAAAGCTGCTCCTGCACGAATGCTATAGCGGGGTTCATAACGTAATTTTTAGGACGGCAAAAGTAGGACAAATTTTTTATTTTATGCCCCTTGCTGCCAGATTTTTTAATTGTGAGACTGATTTAGCGCAAATTTAAGGAATTTAAACGGGCTGGGTATTAAAAGGAAAAAGAGACGTTTGGAGAAATTGAAAAATTAAAGTTGAAAAATGTAAAAGCATGTAAAAGGAAAAGAAGACGTTTTGGATACCGACAATTGTAATTTTTATCATCTTTTGTTGCGTCGCACTCTTGTACGGTTGGTAATTCTATTCACCATCAAAAGGGAAAACCGACGTTTTGTACGGGAGCGCCTTCGGCAGAACCCTTTTTTATTCATTCATTCTCAAAAGGAAAACAGACGTTTTTAAACGACCGCTCTTATCATTTCGAACCGAGCGAGGGCTCTGCCGAAGGCAAACAATTTAATAAAGGAGATGCTGAAACAAGTTCAGCATGACAGCCCCTTGCTTCTTTTTTACACAACAATTTTAAAAGGAAAAAGAGACGTTTTCAAGAATCCAGCTAATCCTTTTAAATCCTGACAATCCGCGGTTAAAAGGGAAAAGAGACGTTTTTATTTCAACGAATAATTTATAAAACGGCTGCCCCCTCCGCGAAATCCTGCAGCTAAAAATCAGCGAAATCCGCGATAAAAAAAACCGGCTGCAAGGAGCCGGTTTCTATTAAAAGTAAAAGAAGACGTTTTATTAGCGGGCTACGTTTACCGTTCTTTTTTCGCGGATGACGGTTACTTTAATCTGCCCCGGGTAAGTCATTTCGGTTTGAATTTTCTGCGCTATTTCAAACGACAATTTTTCGCTTTCATTATCGCTTACTTTATCAGCTTCCACTATCACGCGCAGCTCGCGGCCGGCCTGTATAGCGTAGGCTTTTTCCACACCGTTGTAGGCAAGTGCCAGGTTTTCCAGCTCTTTAATACGCTGCAGGTACTGCTGCATAATTTCTCTGCGCGCACCGGGGCGGGCACCGCTAATGCTATCACAAGCCTGTACAATGGGAGAAATAACGTATTGCATCTCCATCTCATCGTGGTGGGCGCCAATGGCATTTACCACCGCGGGGCTTTCACCGTATTTCTCGGCCAGCTTAGCACCTAAAAGGGCGTGGCTCAGTTCGGTTTCTTCATCGGGCACTTTACCAATATCGTGCAGCAGGCCGGCGCGCTTGGCCAGTTTGGGGTTCAGGCCCAGTTCTGCCGCCATAATAGCGCAAAGGTTGGCCACCTCGCGGCTGTGCATCAATAAATTTTGTCCGTAAGAAGAACGGAAACGCATTTTACCTACTAATCTCACTAACTCTTTATGTAAACCATGAATACCCAGCTCAATTACCGTACGCTCCCCAATCTCCATGATCTGCTCTTCCAGCTGGCGCTTGGTTTTTTCCACCACTTCTTCAATACGTGCGGGGTGAATACGACCATCAGAAACTAAGCGTTGTAAACTCAGGCGCGCAATTTCTCTTCTTAATGGATCAAAGCAACTTAAGATAATGGCTTCCGGCGTATCGTCTACAATCAAATCAACACCGGTAGCGGCTTCTATCGCGCGGATATTGCGCCCTTCGCGGCCAATGATCTGGCCTTTAATTTCGTCGCTTTCGAGGTTGAACACCGTAATGGCGTTTTCAATGGCCTGCTCGGCAGCAGTGCGCTGTATGCTTTGAATGACGATTTTACGGGCTTCCTTATTGGCTTTGGCCTTGGCATCGTCAATAATATCCTGCTGCAGGGCCAGCGCCTGGCTGTGGGCTTCCTGTTTCAGGCCTTCTATCAACTGCGCGCGGGCTTCATCGACCGTGAGGTTCGAAATTTTCTCCAGGCGGCGAAGGTGTTCTTCCTGGTGTTTTTCCAGCTCCTGCTGCTTGGCCGTAACCACTTCTATCTGGCGCGTCAGGTTTTGCTTGATGGCATCGTTTTCCTTCGACTGCTTTTCCAGCTGTTCAATTTTGTGGTTGATGCCTTGTTCTTTTTGCTTTACGCGCGCTTCTTCCTGCTTAATGCGGTTCTCCTCTTGGCCTATTTTGCGGTTGCGGTCGTTTACTTCGCGGTCGTGATCGCTTTTCAATTGCACAAAGCGTTCTTTGGCAGCCAGTTCTTTTTCTTTTCTTACCGTTTCAGCTCTGAGCTCGGCTTCTTTAATAATGTTTTGAGCGTGTTGCTCAGCTTCTTCTATTCGTTTGTTCGTGTCTTTGGCAAAAATAAATTTACCGGCTACAATGCCCACCAGCAGGGCCACTACGGCTACGATCAGGGTAAGTATGTTGAGGTCCATCGATCAATTTTTAATTTTTAAGGTTCATTATACAGTATAGATTATCCTTCCGCTACAGGAGCAGTATCGGGCGAAGATACAAAACCGAAGTTATTTGATGAACTTGTAAACCAAACAGTATAAACGGTAGTTCAGGTTCGGCACTTTCTGTTAATTTAGTGGTATTAAACTAAGTACACACATGAAGCAATTGCTGATACTGCTGCTGTTGCCTTTTGCTGCAGCCGCACAAGATACCAAACCCTTTACACTGGCTGGCGACCTGCAACTGAAAAAAACCGTTGACTGGGTATACATTCAATATAGTGATGGCGAAAATTATGTGCGCGACAGCGTGCAGCCCAAAGGGGGCAAATTCAGCTACAAAGGCAATATAGCCGAACCCACCACGGCCAGCGTGCGCCTGGCTTATGCCAAAGCGCCCGGCGAAGCGCGCGCTAAAGTAGAAGGGCTGGCGCTGTACCTCGATGCGGCCAACATGCAACTAAAAGTAAAAGATACGGTGACCAATCTGGAGGTAAAAGGCTCGGCCCCGCATACCGATTTTGAAGCCCTAACGCAAGCCCAAAAGCCTTACCGCGACGAAATCAATAAATTATATGCCGAGTGGCAGCAGTATGGAAAGGAAAACAACAAGGAAGGGCAAGAGAAAGTAATAGAAAAGCGCGAAGCCCTTAATGCCGAAATGATGGAAAAGGCCAACAAGACGTTTATACAGCAACATCCCGGCTCGCCGGTAGCACTTTATGCCCTAACCCAATATGCAGGTTATGATATTGACGCCGAAAAAGCAGAACCTGTTTACAACCTGCTGTCCGATAAAGTAAAAAGCCTGCCTTCTGCAGTGGCCTTTGCCGGGCAGCTGGAGATTGCCAAAAAAACAGGCATTGGCAAAATGGCCATGGATTTTTCTCAAACCGATACCTCGGGCAAGCTGGTGTCGCTTTCTGATTTTAAAGGCAAATATGTGCTGGTAGATTTCTGGGCCAGTTGGTGCGGCCCCTGCCGGGTAGAAAATCCTAACGTGGTAAGCGTATTTAATCAGTATAAAGACAAAGGCTTTACTGTGCTGGGTGTATCGCTAGACCAACCAAATGCCCGTGAGAAGTGGATGAAAGCCATACATGACGACAAGCTGACCTGGACTCACGTAAGCGACCTGCAGTTTTGGAACAACGCCGTGGCGCAGCAATATGGCATCAGGGCCATACCCATGAACCTGCTGGTAGACCCACAGGGAAAAATTATTGCCAAAAACATCCGTGGCGAAGAGCTGGGTAAAGTGGTGGAAAAAGCAGTGAGCGGAAAGATGTAATCAAAACGTCTCGCTTCCCTTTTAACGAAAAGAAAAAGACCCTCACATAGGGTCTTTTTCTTTTACAGGTTCTATATTCTTTTTACTTTTTTATCAGGAGTTGATGCCGCCATATTCCATAATCAACAACAATAAAAGAACGGCTGCCATCAGTATCAAAGCTATCTTAATTGATTTTCGCATAAGGGGTCGGTTTGAAAGGGTTTTGGGATGTTTTGGAAAGAAAAGATAATACAGGATCGCCGTTTTTTTATTCGCCTTCCTTATCCACGTTTTCCAGCGCGCTGTCCATCATCTTTTCCAGTGTTTGCAGGCGGCTGCTCACGTTGTCTAAATTTACCTGGTTGGAGATGGCGGCATTTTGCTCGGTAGCAAACCAAAGCAGCACCATGGCAATATAATCCTGCATGTCTTTACCGGCAAAGGCGGTTTTAAATTCCACCAGTTTATCGTTGATGGTTTTCGATGTTTTGCGGATCACCTCTTCATCTTTCGGGTTAATTTTTACCCGGTAGGTGCGGTCGGCAATCAGTATGTTCAGCGGTATCAGTTCGTCTTTCATTTTGTGTAAATAATACAGGTGGGCAAGTTAGGGCTTAAAAGGAAAAGGAGACGTTTTAAAATAGAGAAGAAACAATTTTTATAAAAACGTCTCCTTTTCCTTTTAAGTTACCCATCAACTTATCAACTAAATCAAAACGTCTCTTTTTCCTTTTACAACAAAACAGCAGGGCATTATTTTAGCATGCATAGAACATTAGGTTTTTAGCCATAAATTGAATTCATAAAAAAAGACCGGAATTGCAGCTTAAAAAAACAAAAGGTTACGGCGTTATTCAACAGTGGCTGGCACAAAAGGATTTTAAGCCCTTTCTTTTTCAGGAAGAGGCGTGGCAGCACGTGATAGATGGCCATAGCGGTCTGGTAAATGCGCCAACGGGCACCGGCAAAACCTTTTCTGTGTTTTTAGGTTCGCTCATTCAATTCATCAACCAGCATCCGAAAGATTATCAAACAAGGAGTAAAAATGGGCTTCAACTCATTTGGATAACGCCGCTGCGCGCCCTGGCCAAAGACATCGGCCGCGCCATGGAAAACGTGATTTTTGAGCTGGGCATGCAATGGAAAGTGGGCATCCGCAATGGCGATACCACATTATCCGACCGGCAAAAGCAAAAGCGGCAAATGCCCGAAGTACTCATCATCACACCCGAAAGTTTACATCTTTTACTAGCGCAAAAAGGATATGAAGCCGTTTTTAAAGAATTGAAGATTATTGCTGCCGACGAATGGCACGAGTTGATGGCGAGTAAGCGCGGTGTGCAGATAGAGTTGGCATTGAGTAGAATATGCGGACTGAAGGGAGTTGACAGAGAGCAGTTGACAGATAACAGTAAAACAAAAAATAAAAAACTAAAAACTACAAACTTTTCCATTTGGGGCATTAGTGCTATTGTCGGCAACCTGCAGCAGGCCATGGAGGTTTTATTATCGCCGCTGAAACTGGTGAGTGAAGTAAAAGGCATTATCGTGCGCGCCAACATCAATAAAGCATTGGAAGTACAATCGATATTGCCCGATGAAATAGAAAAATATCCCTGGGCTGGTCATTTGGGATTAAGGCTGGCGCATAAAGTGTTACCGATAATTGATGAAAGCCGCACCACGCTGATATTCATCAACACCCGCGGCATGAGCGAGCAATGGTACCAAACGCTGCTGCAGATAGCGCCCCATTTTGCCGGCGCCATTGCGTTGCATCATGGCAGTATAGAAGGTGAACTGCGCGCCTGGGTGGAAGATGCACTGCACGATGGTAAACTGAAAGCCGTTGTGGCAACCGCCAGTTTGGATTTGGGTGTTGATTTTCGTCCTGTAGAAACGGTGATCCAAGTGGGTTCGCCAAAAGGTGTTGCGCGCTTTTTACAACGCGCCGGCCGTAGCGGCCATAGTCCCGATGCGGTGAGCCGTATTTATTTTTTACCAACGCACTCATTAGAATTAATAGAAGCTGCTGCCCTGAAAACCGCTATTGAAGAAACCGCTATTGAAACGCGCGAACCGCTGCTGCTTTGCTACGATGTGCTGATACAATACCTGTGTACGCTTGCCGTGTCGGATGGTTTTGTGCCCCAAACGATTTTGGCCGAAGTAAAAAGTACCAACTGCTTTGAACATTTAACTGTTGAAGACTGGCAGGAGATACTTCATTTTATTACCGTTGGCGGCACCGCGCTGCAACAGTACGATGAATATAAAAAAGTGGAAGTAATAGAGGGGCTTTATAAAATAACAGGACGCCGAATAGCCATGCGCCACCGCATGCACATTGGCACCATTGTAAGCGATGCCATGCTGCGTGTAAAAATGATGAGCGGCGGCTACGTGGGCATGATTGAAGAAGGCTTTATATCGAGGCTGGCACCTGGCGATTCGTTTACACTGGCGGGCCGCAAACTGGAGCTGGTGATGATTAAAGACATGACTGTGATGGCGAAAAAAAGCAATGCCAAAAAAAGTATTGTGCCCAGCTGGCTCGGCGGTCGGTTGCCGCTTTCGGCATCTTTAGGAAAAGTGCTGCGCGAAAAATTTGACGAGGCATCGCCAAAAGGAAATAGAGACGTTTTGGATGTGGAGTTAAAAGCCTTGCAACCGCTTTTCCGTTTGCAGCAACACCTGTCGCACCTGCCGCAGTCAGACGAATTATTGATAGAACAAATAGAAACGCGCGATGGCTTTCACCTGTTTGTGTACCCCTTTGAAGGGCGCCTGGTACACGAAGCCATGGCCGCTTTATTGGCGTATCGTATTTCCAAAATTGTTCCCATTACTTTTTCAATGGCGATGAACGATTATGGTTTTGAGCTACTGAGTGACCAACCCATTCCGGTAGACGACAGCAATGTGTATGAATTGTTTTCTGCCGATAATTTGCTGGTCGATATTCAGCGCAGCGTGAATGCAACTGAAATGGCTAAGCGTAAGTTCAGGGATATTGCCGTGATTGGCGGATTGATATTTCAAGGCTATCCCGGGGAAGGAAAAAAAGCGCGGCACCTGCAGGCATCAGCCGGGCTGCTGTTTAATGTATTTAATGAGTACGAGCCCGATAACGTATTGTTGCGGCAGGCCTATCAGGAAGTGTTTGCACAACAAATGGAAGAAGCGCGCCTGCGCGACATGCTGCACCGCATTCAGCATTCAAAAATTGTGTTGAAATACCCGGAACGGTTAACGCCATTCTGCTTCCCCATTAAAGTAGACAGCCTGCGCGAAAACCTGACATCGGAAAAACTGGAAGACCGTGTGCGGAGAATGCAGCAGCAGTTAGAGAGATAAGTTTGTAGTTTTTAGTTTATAGTTGATTGAGAAAACGTCTCTTTTTCCTTTTAATAATTAATAAAAAAAATAAGATTCTTGCAGTGTCATGCTGAACTCCATTCAGCATCTCCTCTCATTTGTTTTGCCGGCTACGCACACAGCACAAAACGTCTGTTTTTCCTTTTAAGCAACAATGCTGACGACTGCCCTCTGATGACTGACGACTCACCACAAACGTCTTATTTTCCTTTTAATTTTTCGTTATTGATATGCCGGTCGGCATCGCGAATAGATTTTTTCTGGAAGTTTTTTTCCAGTGCATCGGTCAGGTTCACGCCGGTTTGGTTGGCAATGCAAATAAGCACCCACAATACATCGGCGAGTTCATCACCCAATTCTTTTCCATTGTCGCTTTCTTTAAAACTCTGGTCGCCATACTCGCGGGCCATCAGGCGTGCCACTTCGCCTACTTCTTCGGTAAGAATGGCCATGTTGGTAAGCTCGCTAAAGTAACGCACGCCGGTTGTGTTTATCCAGTCGTCTACACGTAGTTGTGCCTGTTCTATCGTCATGGTAATTTGTTTATAGAGTTGTGATTGAGTTTAATGTCCATCAGCGTGGCAATGGATTGCGCGCGCTGCTTCATCAAGGTTGCTTTAGGGCCTTCAAAATGTTCATCTACATTGCTGGTAAACAATTGCACCCAGCGGTCTAAATGTTCTTTTTTTATTTGCGACAATTGGTGAATATGCTGGTGCACTTCCATTACATTTTTGCGATAGCCTTGTGTGTTAAAAACAATAGCTCCCCAAAAGTTGGTGATCACGGGCAGGTGCGTATTGAGGTCAAGCGGCACCACTTCGGTAAAAAAGCGGCCAATCTTTTCATCGGCAAATGCCTTTGTGTAAAAAGCTTCCAGCAGGTGGTACAGATCATCGCGGTTTTCCACATCTTTTTTCATGCGCACGTTAATTTATTCCTTGTTCTTTGTATCAATAATAATGGTTACAGGTCCGTCGTTAAGTAGTTGTACTTTCATATCGGCACCAAACTGGCCGGTCTCTACTTTTTTGCCTAAGTCTTTTTCCAGTTGCCCAATCATCTTTTGGTACAGCGGTATGGCCACATCGGGCTTGCTGGCTTTAATATAACTGGGCCTATTTCCCTTTTTAGTACTGGCGTGCAGCGTAAACTGGCTGATGAGTAAAATGTCGCCACTCACTTCCAGCACCGATTGATTCATCACGCCGGCATCGTCGTTAAAAATGCGCAGGTTCACTATTTTATTACTAAGCCAGGTTATGTCTTCATTACCGTCCGCATCTTCAATTCCCAGTAAAACCAGCAAGCCTTCCTTAATTTGTCCGGCCACATTGCCATCTATGGTAACGCTGGCCCGCGTTACACGTTGTATCACTGCCTTCATCGTGTGCCAAAAGTAAAAATTAGATTTAAAAAGAATTTGAAACGTTTCAGGACTTTACTTTTGCTGTTTATTTTTTTATGAACCTGGAACCGGAAATAAGCCTTCAAACCACGCGCAGCGGCGGGAAAGGCGGGCAGAATGTAAACAAAGTGGAAACGGCTGTTATTGCTTCTTTTAATGTGCGCGCTTCTGCATTGCTGACAGAAGTGCAAAAGGAATTGGTGCTGCAAAAGCTGTCCAACCGCATTAACACAGAAGGTATGCTGCAGGTTAAAGCGCAAACACACCGCACCCAACTGCAGAACAAAGAAGAAGCGGTAAAACGGATAGAAGAACTGGTGAATGACGCCATCAAAAAAAAGAAATTCCGCATAGCCACCAAGCCTTCGAAAGCGTCTAAGGAAAAACGCATTGAAAGCAAAAAGAAAACCGGTGAGCGCAAGGCGGCAAGGCAAAAATTTCGCCCCGGCCAATTTTAACAAGGGGAAAATAGAATATTTATTAGCTTAGATGGTATGAAAGGGCTGCCTTTGTACCTGCTGTTTTTTTGGCTGCTGGCCGGCTGCCAGAAAGATATTACCGATGATACCTCGAAAGCTACCATCAAGTTGCAGATTACCCATAGTGCCGGCAGCGTGCCCCTGGCATTGCATACACCTTATACCAATGCATTTGGCGAAACATTTACCTTAACAAAATACAAGTATTATATCTCCAACATAGCCCTAACCGATGAAAGGGATATTAGACGTTTGCTGCCCGATACTTATTTTTTGGTTGATGAAAGCAACAGTGCCAGTAAAACCCTGTTTGCAGAAGCACCTGCAGGAACCTACAAAGCCATTTCTTTTTTGATTGGGGTAGACAGCCTGCACAATGTAAGCGGTGCCCAGGCTGGTGTACTCGATCCTATTCATGATATGTTTTGGACCTGGAACACGGGTTATATAATGGCCAAGATGGAAGGTACATCACCACAATCCAATTTGCCCAATCAAAAAATAGAATATCATATTGGTGGTTTTAAAGGGGCGCAGTCTGCTTTAAGAACCGTGACCTTTTCTTTTCCGCAGGCCTATACTATAGAACCCTTAAAAGGGGTGCAGGTAAATATAGCAGCAGATGTTTTAAAGTGGTTTGATGCCGTGCGCCCTTTGTCAATTGCGGCAGCACCTACTGCCACGGCACCGGGCCTCCTGACCAGCCAATTTGCTGATAATTATACCACCATGTTCACCATAACTTCCGTACAGCAGCCATGAAAAAATGGTACACCATAACGTTTGTTTTCCTTTTTGTTTTATTGTTGTCGCAACTATTAAAAGCCTGTAACAAAACAGACAAAGAACTGCACAAGACCACGCCGGTAACGTTTACGGTGCCCGAAGGTTTTCCGAAGCCGCATTATGATTTTGCCGCAAACCCGCTTACGAAAGAAGGCATAGAACTGGGCCGCAAATTATTTTATGACGGCATTTTGTCTGCAGACGGTAATTTTCCCTGCGCCTCCTGTCACCAGCAATTTGCAGCCTTTGCCACCTTCGACCACGACCTGAGCCACGGTTTTGATAATGCTTTTACCACGCGCAATGCACCGGGGCTTTTTAACCTGGCCTGGTATACCAGTTTTCACCACGATGGGGGCATTAATAACATAGAAGTGCAGGCGCTGGCGCCGCTGACCGCTACCAACGAAATGGCCGAAACGGTGGAGAATGTAATTAAAAAACTAAAGGCAGATGCGCAGTACCGGCAGTTGTTTCAAAAAGCTTTTGGCGACGATGATATAACCAGCCAGCGCATGCTGAAAGCCATTACACAGTTTGAGCTGACCATGGTGAGTGCCAATAGTAAATACGATAAGGTGAAAAGGGGGGAAGCGCAGTTTACGCCATACGAGCAGCGCGGCTATGCCATCTTTCAAGCCAAATGCAACAGCTGCCACACCGAGCCGCTTTTTACCGACAATAGTTTTCGAAACAATGGCTTAACCGTGAATCCTTTCTTTATGGATGAAGGCCGCTTTCGCATTACGGCCGACGCGGCGGATAAGGGCAAATTCAAAGTGCCTTCCTTGCGCAATGTGGAACTCACTTTTCCTTATATGCATGACGGCCGCTACTATACACTGGAAACCGTGATGGAACATTATAACAGTCGCATAGAGCAAAGCGCAACACTGGACCCCTTGCTGAAAAGTGGCATCCCGCTGAGCCGTGCCGATGTGGTGGATATTGTAGCTTTTTTAAAAACGCTCACCGATCAGGAATTTGTAAAAGATGCCCGCTTTGCACAACCCTAGCAACTATTGCTGCATTTACGGTTCCTAACAACTAAATTTGCTGCCCAAACCCCTTATCCTTTGAGTGGAATAAAACAACTGGCCGGGCAAACATTTTGGTACGGTGCATCATCAATAGCCGCCCGCTTTTTAAATTATTTACTGACACCTTACCTCACCGGCATACTGGCGCTGGCGGCCTATGGCGAGATGAGTACCGTGTATGCGGCCATTCCTTTCCTGAATATCATATTTACCTACGGGCTGGAAACGGCTTATTTTCGCTTTGCCAATAACAAGGAGCAGCAAACAGCTGTGTACAATACGGCTACGGTGTCGTTGATTGTAAGTACGGTTTTGCTTTCCCTGCTGCTGCTCTACTTTAGAGATGCCCTTGCATCTTTGCTGCGCATTGAAGATAATCCGGAATATATCTCTTACGCCGTTTACATAATTGCGTTTGATGCGCTGTCGACACTTGGTTTTGCCAAGCTGCGGTTTGATGGAAGGCCCATTAAGTTTGCCACCATTAAAATTGCGGGCATACTGGTCAACATCGGGCTGGTAGTTTTCTTTCTTTCCGTATGCCCGCAAATTCAGCGCGACGATCCCAATAGTTTTATCGGCACTTTTTACGATAAGGATTATGGCGTGGGTTATGTAATTATTGCCAACCTGGTGCAGGCCATTGTTACTTTTTTATTTCTGGCCAAAGAGTTTTTTCATTTTCGCTGGAAGTTTGACGCCAAGCTTTGGAAAGATATTATGCTGTATTCATCGCCGCTGATACTGGTGGGTTTTGCCGGCATGATCAACGAAACCTTTGACCGGCTGATGCTTACCTGGTGGGCACCGGTAGCTACCGAAGCGGCTGCCAAAGAGCAGGTGGGCATTTACAGCGCAGTGTACAAACTGGCTATTTTAATTTCTCTTTTTATACAGGCTTTTCGCATGGGCGCCGAGCCGTTCTTTTTTAAGCAGGCGCAGGGGCAAAACGCACCACGCACCTATGCCCGCGTAATGAAGTTTTTTGTGATTGCCATTTGCTTTATGTTTCTTTTTGTTGCCTTGTTTTTAGATGTGTGGAAGCATTTTCTGCAAAACGAGCGGCAATGGGAAGGCCTGAAAGTAGTACCCATTCTGCTGCTGGCCAATATGTTTCTCGGAATTTATTACAACCTTTCCATCTGGTACAAGCTATCTAACAAAACCATGTACGGCGCTTACATTACTTTAATTGGTGCGGCAGTTACTTTAGGCATCAACTACTTTTTTATTCCGCATTTTAGCTATGTGGCCTGTGCCTGGGCTACTTTTTTCTGCTATGGCATTATGATGGTGATTTCTTACAAATGGGGGCAAAAGCATTACCCAATTCCATATGCTACCAAAAAACTGCTGGCTTATATGGCTGTTGTGGTTGCCCTATGGGGCGCATATGTACTATTTGCACAACTGGATCTGAACATTTGGGTGAACCGTGGTTTTGCACTCTTGGAAATGGGGCTGTTTGCCTTGCTGGTTTTGAACGTAGAGAAAAAAGAATTTGCAGGCCTGCCGTTAGTAGGGCGGTATTTCAGGGTTTAGTGAAGATTGTAGTTGGCAAATGACAGCAATGTTGCTAGAAAGGAAAACGTCTCTTTTTCCTTTTAACCTGCATGCGCCTTCTTCCTTTGATCTGAAATGAAAAGGTAGACTTTTTTAAAAACGTCTTATTTTTCTTTTAAAGAAAAGAACGCTAATTATCTCACGCCTCACTTTTTAAAAACGTCTCTTTTTCCTTTTAAAAATAATCGTTTCCTTACTCAATATTTTCCTGCGCCACTCCAATTTTATTGCTAATTCTGCACCCGTTATCTTTGCCCACTACAGAATTTTTTAAAACATGACCATTTCGTATAACTGGCTGAGCGAGTATTTGCCTGTGACCATTGCACCCGAGCGCCTGTCTAAAATTTTAACTTCTATTGGACTGGAGGTTGAAAAAATGGAAGCTTTTGAAGAAGTAAAAGGCGGGCTGCAAGGGCTGGTGATTGGTGAAGTACTGGAAGCAGAACAACATCCCAATGCCGATAAGTTGCGGTTAACAAAAGTAACCGTCGGCAGTGGCGAGCCTTTACAAATTGTTTGCGGTGCCCCCAACGTGGCGGCCGGACAAAAAGTGGTAGTGGCGACAGTAGGTACGACCATCTATCCTACTTCCGGCGATCCCTTAACGATGAGAATAGCGAAGATCAGGGGTGTAGAAAGCCAGGGAATGATCTGTGCAGAAGATGAAATTGGATTAGGTACTT
>CBDTUH010000059.1:0-13792 GCA_965363375.1 uncultured bacterium | reverse complement strand
GATGTAAACACGTTATCGCCAAACACGCTGGAGTTGGCAATGCTTACACCGGGCCGGTACAGGTTGGCCGGCAGGCCCAGGCCACTACCTACGGTACCCCAGGCACCACGTAACTTCAGAAAATCAAGAAAGGTTACACTTTGAAAAAATTCTTCTTCACTTACTACCCAGCCCAGACCCAGGCTACCAAAATTGCCCCAGCGCGTATCAGGCGAAAACTTGGAGCTGCCATCGCGGCGGAAAGTGGCATTTACCAGGTATTTATTGTCGAAGGCATAGCTAACACGACCCAGGAACGACATATATGACTCCTCGCCGCCACCGCCACTGTTGGTTACAGGGTTGTTCTCGTTTACAATGCCCAGGTACCAATAGTTGGGGTCATCAGGAATATTCAAAGTGGTATCCCGCCTGTTGCCGCTTAAACTGGTACTGCCCTGAAAAAGAGTGGTAAAGCCTACTACGGCATTTACACGGTGCCGGTTGTCAAAAGTTCTTTCAAACGAAAGCGTGTGGTCCTGCTGGTATTTTCTGAATTCTGCCTGAGACTGGCTCACACTGGTTCTTACATTGCGGTCAAACGTAGTATCGGTTACAGCAGCACCTTCTCCCAGGTTAATAAAGGTAAATGGCAGCGGTGCATAGCTGCGGCTGTTGTTAAAGCCCAGGTCGGTATAAAAAGAAGAGCGCCAGGTAAAGTTTTGCAGAAACTTCACTTCGCCAAAAATGCTACCAATCACCCGGTAACCTTTGTTAATGGCATTGCCTGTATTACGATCGAGGTTGGCCTGGGGGTTGCCTACCTGCGCCCGCTGAAAGGAAGGCATGCTGTAGTACAATCCATCGCCGGCACGGCCACCCACAATAGGTGCGGCCCACAGGGCATTGGTAATGCTGGCGTCGGGGTTGTCCTGTATCCAATGAAAACCGGTAAGGTCGCCGCCAATGCGGAAGTTGTCTGTCAACCGCAACTCTTGGTTCAGGCGGGCAATAAACTTCTGGTACTTGTCATACTTCAGCACACCTTCCTGCACGTTGTAACCCAGGCTAAACAGGGTGCTGCTTTTTTCACCGCTATTGCTAAAAGTAAGGTTGTTGGTATTGATGATGGCATCGCGGAAAATAACATCCTGCCAGTTGGTGTTAGCGGTGTAATTGCTGTAATCGAATGGCGATGCATTCAGGTTGGCCAGCTGTGCATCGTACAGCTGCTTAAAACCTTCGGCATCTACCAGGTCAATTTTGTTTTGAACAGTTTGTACGCCCACATTGCTTTGGAAGGAAATGCGGGTTTGGCCGCGGCCTGCTCTTTTGGTGGTAACAATGATAACACCATTACCGCCCTGCAAACCAAAAATGGCGATGGACGATGGATCGCGCAGCACCTCTATACTTTCAATATCGGCCGGGTTGAGGTAATCAATATTGGTTTGAAAAACCCCATCCACCACGTACAGCGGGTCGGTATTGTTGGTACTGGTTACCCCGCGGATGCGCACCGTGGGCGAAGCACCGGCACGACCGCTGTTAACAATGGTAAGGCCCGCCACTTTACCCTGTAATGATGAAACCGGATTGACAGCCGGCATACGAGCTACCTCCTCACCCTGAACGGATGTGATGGTACCGGTGAGGTCGCGTTTGCGCTGCGTACCATAACCCACTACCACCACCTGCTCCAGCACGGCGCCGGCACTACCCGACAGCACCACCACTACGTTGGTTCTGTCGCCTACGGTTACCGTTTGCGATGTGTAGCCTACATAGCTCACCAACAGACGCGCACCTGCCGGCACTGAAAGTGCAAAATTGCCCAGCGAGTCAGTATTGGTGCCTACCGTTGAGTTTTCTACCTGCACCGATGCGCCCGCCAGCGGGTCACCGGTTTCCGACAGCACCTGTCCGGTTATCTGCCGGTCTTGCGCAGTGGCATTTGCCGACAGCAAAAACATACCAAAAACTAATAAAATGGCTGGCAAAACCCGTTTGTAAAAACTGCTGCGCAACACATGAATTGTGTAATTTTTAAGCCCCATAATTCAATCGTTTAATAAGTAAGAAGTAAAAGAAACAAGCGAATAATCTTTTTCGGCACCTGATGGCGCCACTGAATTTTTTAATGATAATAAAAACCTTGCGCAGCTAGTTTGGGTATATATAGGCAATTGAAATGCTTCAATTGTTGCATTACGTATCTTATTCTTTTTTGAAGTGCAGACTTTAAACATACAACAAGCTCATTGGTTCAAATAAAACACACATCCGGGCGCAAAGGGGCATTAGCCCTTTTGATATAGTTTACGGCAAAATGGTTCGGGAAAAAAATGGTGGGTATAAACTAAAAGGGCGGTGGCGGCCCTGCCGGCAGCAGCAAAACGTCTCAAATTCCTTTTGCAACAATTACTTACGGCATACCAAAAATACAAACATAACAGCAATTGCAAACGCTGCCTGTAATGTAAAAACAAAAACGTCTGATTTTCCTTTTGTATCACGGATGGCGCGGATTTTAAAATACAGGATTTCGCAGATGGGTCGATCAAACTTCAAAGTGGCGTTGGATTGTAAACGTCTGTTTTTATTTTTAGCTCCATAATGTTGATGCAGTACAAGTGTGCGACGCAAGTAAAGATGAATAGAAGTACAAAAGCCGGTTACCAAAAACGTCTCTTTTGCCTTTTAATTTTTAAATCGTAAATCCCAAATCGTACATCGTAAATTATAATGTCTCTTTTTCCTTTTAAATCTCTTTACTTAATTTTTCCATTTTCCTTTTGACTTTACATGAACGTCTCGCCTTTCTTTTATTGCTGCTTATAAATGCGGGCTTTGAAATCCTAATTTTCGCAAGCCACTTTTTACTTCGGGTGCGCTCATAAACAAATTCCACAGAAGTCCGCTGCGGTGGTTCTCTATCATTACTATTATTGGCCCCTGGTCGATGGCTAAAAACGAATTGGCAAACCAGCCGTCCGTAAGGTTAAATGCATCTACAAAACCATATTCTTTCCACAGCTTATCGCCCAGCACGTAATAATAAAAGCGCAGGGCCTGCAGGCTTTCTTCGGGTGTGTACGGCATGGAGGAAAGTGCGGCTGTGGGCGCCACTACGCCATTGTCGTTGACAGGACTGTGTGCCAGGTAACCCACTTTATTATCGTCACTTGCGGTAAGGCCCCAAACCGAACTGCTGTAGCCGGCAAAGCCTTTGGGGTTGGCTTTTGCATACTCATAATGTATCAGCGAGTGCGCGCGGTTCTGATTCCAATAATTGGCATACGTATCGGTCAGGTCTTTGGGGTTGATGCCTAAAAAAGAATAGTGCGCAAAAAACAAGGGGCCGCCATGCGATGGGCCCAGCGGCAACTGATGACCGTAATACGTGGCACCGTTGCGCATATTGCCACTACGCGCCCAGCCCGCATCGTACACTGTTTTTGAAATGGCATGCGTGGGCGATGCAGCCGCCAGCACATAAGTCACCAACGCTTCGTTCCAGCCTTGTATTTTGTGGTTCATATCCCAGCCAAAATTGGGGCTCCAGTGCCAGTACAAAACGTCTTCGCCCTCTTTTGTAAACCAGTTCCACTCTACGGCATTCCACAAGGCATTAATATCGGTTCTAAGAGCCGTTTCTGCTGCATCGGCACGGTCAAAATACTGTCGTGCGGTTAAAAGCCCCTGCATTAAAAAAGAAGTTTCTACCAGGTCGGCACCATTATCTTTGGCACTAAAAGGAACAACCTTGCCGGTACTGCCATTGAGCCAGTGCGGAAACACACCTTTAAAGGTATCAGCGCCTTCTAAAAAGTCAACTATTTTTTGCAGCCTGGCGCGTCCTTCTTCGCGTGTGATAAAGCCGCGGTGGATGGCTGTAACAATGGCCATAATGCCAAAACCGGTGCCGCCGGTGGTTACCGTTTCGCCCGATGTATTGCGCTCGCGCGCCATGCCACTTACAGGGTGGCCAAAGTCCCAGAAGTATTTAAAGGTTTGGCGCTGCACCAGGTCTAAAAGTGCTTCGTCGGATATACGTGTAAACTTGTCGGAAGAATCAAGGGAAGTAGTAATGGTAAACTCGGCGCCAAGCGAAAGCGCAGCCCCGGCGGCGCTTTTCAGCGCATTGTTCACACCTACTTTGTACATTGTAAAACCTTTTAAAGGCTGCACCGGATAAAGTACCACTACACTATCTGAACGCTCGAAAGTAACGGCGTGACCTACAGCCGTGCCACCCATGTCTTTTATGCTAAAGCCTGCCTGCGCACTGCTGCGGCTTACCGGCGCCGAAAACAGAAAACGGATGCCGGGCTTTACGCTTACATTGGTATAAGCGGTTTTAGACGTTTGCCCATTTAGCTGCCAAGAGTTGAGCCGCAACGCTGCTGGCGCCGGTGGTGTATTGCCAGAAGAACCTTTGCTGCAACTGGCCAGCACGGCACTTATTACACAAACGAACATCCATTGATATGCCTTGCACATAGTTCTTCTTATTTAAAATTAGGTTTGTAAAATAATAATGGCTTATTGTTGCGCGCCACCACCAGCACATTTTTCTGCCCGGCTGTACGCAGCCCTTTAACATCGCGCACCTGCCCTTTTACCGCACTCAGCTGCGGCTGATGAACGTACTGCACTTCGCCATTTTTGTTGAAATTAAAAAGCGCCAGCGGCTGCGCATCGTACCTTCCTTCGTATGGAATTACATCAAAAAAGTTGCCACCTGCCATGTAATAGTTACTACCTGCACCATTTATTTTTTGAAAGGAGAAAATGGGCGCCTGTTGCAAATCAACAGGCAAATCTTTCAGTTCAAAACCACCCTTGCCATTGCCAAAGGCCACTGCCGAGCCCAGGCGCTCGGCTTGCAGCGGCGTTACCGTTTCGGCAAAACCATAAAAAGCATCTTTCATGGGTAGGCCGGCATACTCGGCATACAGCAGGTAATGTTTTCGCAGCACAGGCAGGGCACGCTCCATTTCGTCTTTGGCCAAAAAAGGAAATTCCACACCATCCTTCGTGTATGAAAGCAATTGGTCGGTTTGCCCGTTCTTATCAAAGTCGGAAACATACAGTTTAACAGGTCCGTTTTTACCGCTCCAGAACTTGTTGTTCCAGCCCCAGTTGCCTGCTAAAATATCTATGTGCCCATCAGCATTTACATCATCCAGCAAAAGGGTTTGCCACCAGCCTGTAGAAGCCGGTATTTCTGTTTTCTGAAAACGTCCCCCTTTATTTATAAAAATGGTCAGCGGCATCCACTCACCTGCTGCCACCAGGTCGGGCCAGCCATCACTATTTACATCAGCAAAAGCTGCAGCAGTAACCATACCCAACTCTGTAAATGTATTTTCTGTTGCCAGGGTAAAGCGGCCTTTGTTATTATTGATTAGTAAATATGACGTTTGCGGTACACCATATGCTTTGGCATGCGCCAGGTTGCCTACAAATACATCTACATCGCCATCTTTATCTACATCGCTTACAGCCACGCACGATTTGTTTTGGTAAATGGGGGGCAGTGCATTGGTAGCTTTTGTAAAAACGCCTTTGCCGTCGTTGAGGTAAAGCCTGTCAAGCAGCCATTCGTTTTGGCCTGCATATTCGTTGCCGCCGCTTGCTACATACAGGTCGAGGGTGCCATTGCCATCAGCATCAAAAAAATGGGCATCCACATCTTCATGCGCGGCATCGGCGGCAAACAGACTTTCATTAGCAATCAAAAACGTCTCTTTTTCCTTTTGAATAAATAAGGCGCCGGCCTGCCCTTTGGCACCGCAGGCATAAAAATCATCCAGCCCATCGCCATTCACATCTCCCACAGCTATTTTAGGTCCGCGGGTGCTTTGCGCATGCGGAATCAGGTATTGCACATTAAAATCAACAAAATCGTTTTCGGTATGCTGCCAGTTTACGGTTACATCTTGTAGTTCAGTGAATGCAGGTTGTGGCGACTTAAAAAACTGGTTGTGTTCAAAGCTGCCGCTTGCTTCTTTTTGCTGCAGCGTCACAAATTTATTGGCGCTAACTGCTTTTAATACCTGGTATCTTCTATCGGGCCAAACCACAAGCACACTGTCTACCGCAGCATCGCCCAATCCAAAATGCAGTCGCGCATCGGATGCTGATTGAAAGCCCCTTGTAAGCATCAGTTGCTGGTACTGTGTTCTTCCTTTTTGAAACAGGTAAACCTTGGCACCAATGCCACCTGTGTTAGCGCCATTGCCCTGAAAGGAAAAAGAGAGGTATGCGTTTTTGGGGTTATTGTTTTTTAATATAGTTGCCGTTGCATTGATGGAGTTCATCACCAGGTCCAGGTCGCCATCGTTATCCAGGTCGACATAGGCCGCACCGGTATGAAAACCCTTCAGCTCTTTTGTTCCCCACGCTTCGCTTTTAGCTTCAAAACCGTTGCCACCGCTGCCTTTAAACAAAAAAGGATAAGAGCTGCCTTCGGGCATTTTTTCTTCGGCCAGGGCATCGTACTTGTCAGTTCTATCGAGCCCGCCGCGCATTTGCAGGTCGCTCACAAAGCGGATGTAATCAAGGTCCATCGGGCGCTTTACTATACCGCTGGAGATGAACAGGTCTTTGTTGCCATCATTATCAAAATCAGCAAACAGGGGGCTCCAGCTCCAGTCAGTAGCTGATACGCCATTAAGTAAAGCTACTTCGCTAAAGGAGCCGCCGCCATTATTTTTTTGCAACACATTGCGCGAGTATTGGTGCTGGTAGCCGTTGCGTTCCAGCTTCATTTTATAGATGTCCGGATTTTCATCGCTGCCATAGGTCTTTAAAACCTTTTCATCGGCCGGCAGCATATCTACAGTAATTAAATCCAGCTGACCATCGTTGTTGTAATCGGCCACATCGTTGCCCATGCTAAAGCGCGCGTAATGGCCAAACGTCTCCGCGCCCTTTTCGCTGAAAGTGCCATCGCCGTTGTTGATGTAGTAGTAATCGTTTTCGTGAAAGTCGTTGCCCACGTACACATCTTCCCAGCCATCGTTGTTGAAGTCAGCCACGGCCAATCCCAGCCCATAACCCAGGTTGCTTTGATAGATGCCAGCCTCGGCCGATACGTCGGTAAATTTGCTGGCAGTAGCGAGGTCGTTGCGGTACAATCGGTCGCCCGATAAGCTGTCGTACACACGCCTGTTAATAGTATCTTTTATGTTGGCGTGCGGGCTGCGCGAGTGGGCCAGCACATAACAATCGAGGTCGCCATCCTTGTCATAATCAAAGAAAGCTGCCTGCGTGCCCAAGCCACTGAAGGCAAGGCCATACTCCGCACTTTTTTCAACAAAGGTTACTTTTCCATCCGCCGTTTTTCCCCCATTTATATAAAGCATGTTGTGCCCTGCCAGCCCATACACATTGCTCACGACCGATACATAAATATCCAACAGGCCATCGCCGTTTACATCCGCCATGGTAACACCGCTGCACCAGTCGGCCAGGCCGGCCACACCTGCACTTTCAGTTATATCTCCAAAATTAAAGTTGCCTTTGTTGAGGTATAGTTTATTGCCGCCCCTGTTGTTGGCCGTAAAGTAAATATCGGGCAATCCATCGCCATTGACATCGCCGGTAGCCACGCCGCCGCCATTGTAGTAATAGAGGTAGTACAAAATGCCAAACAGCTTTTTTTGCAGCGGCTGGTTGGTAAACTCAATGCCTGTTTTAGAAGAAGACACATTTTCGAACAGGGCATCAGGCCGGCCGCAAGCTGACAGCAAAAGGGAAAAGAGAGGTAGGAGAATAGGGAACCTTTTCAGCGACATATACTAATTTGGATTATGGTGCTGCCTCAAACAGCAAGGTCTAAAATTACGTATTAAAAAAGGGTTGCCTTTGATGCAACCCTTAAAAACGTCTGATTTTCCTTTTAAAAAAAGGAACTTATTTTTTACCGTTGAACAGTTCTGTTATTTCACTTGCCGGTAATGCAACGCTGTAAAATCTTAACTGGTCGATATTGCCTTTAAAAGTAGAGGCCAACCAGGCATCATTTACATGGTTCATATCGCTATGCGGGCCAGCACCAACCCTGAACTCCGTAATTTTTGTGTCGTCAATATTAATTTTTCCATGATTAGCCCATGTTTTTACATTTGGATTAGCCACACCATCTACATATAAAGTCATAGTGCTTGTTCCCGCATTGTATACTAACGCCATATGATGCCATTGGTTATTGAGTAAACCCGGAATCATTTCTGCAGCACTTTCCCAAGTAAACCAGTTGTCCCTACCAGCTGCATCTACAAACATAACTTTAACAGCAGCGGCTGTATTATTACCTTCCAGGAAAGCAAAACCGGACGCACCCGACCAGTGACCATTGCTTGATTTAAAGCTGAAAATATACTCCGGTCCGTTACCGCCCAGGTTGTTTTTAGTTTGACCATCTTTTTTATACCAATAAGAAATTGTAAAGCTTTCTGCTTTTAAAGCCCAGTCATTGGGTTTAGCGTATTTCACAAACTTTTTAGCCTCGCCCTGCAATGCCTTGCCGCTGATGCCCTCTGCCGATTGCAATGGATTGTCGGATGCAAAAGTGGCGCGTATGCTGTCTACCGCATTCATCCTGGCATCGGTAGTAGTACCATCAAAAGCGGCATAAAAATTAAGAGGGCCGCCCGGCTCATTGGTATCGGTTGGAAAATCGGCTGCCAATGCAGGCCGGTCCATTTTCTGACAAGCGGCAAAAGCAAGCACCACAAAAGCTACAGCTACTATTTTACCGGTTATTTTATTGAATCGTTTCATTTGTAATAGCATTTTAAATTAAAAGCAATTTGAGACGTTTTCTTCATGCCTTTAGCATGAAGCCACCTGCTATGGATACTCAGGGTTTTGAACCAGCTTGCCCAGCGATTTGTCGATGGCTGGCTGCGGTATGGGATAATAACGGTTTCGGTGCGTATAACCCAGCGGGCCTAAAACAGTAACCGCATCGCCCCATCTTACCAGGTCAAAAAAGCGCTCGCCTTCCATACCAAACTCAGCTCTTCTTTCCCTTTTAATGGCTTCGCGAATCTGGCCCTGGTCACGGGTAGTAACCGGTGGCAGAATGGCGTTGTTGCCGCCCCTTGCACGGGCACGCACCAGCTCCAGCATTTCCAATGCTTCATCGGTATTGTTCATCTCATTGGCCGCTTCCGCACGCATCAGCAGCACATCGGCATAGCGCAAAATACGCATATTAATCCAGGGCGCCTGGTCTCTCAGGTTGGCTGCCGCCTGACGGGCAGGGTCGGCGTATACTTTTTTGTTATAGTATTTCTGGAAAAGAATACCGCCAGCACCTTCCCATGCAGGTAAGGTACGGCCATAACCGCCAGAAGCAGGATCATCTGACTGGCCGGCAAATAGTATGGTAGCGGCTCTGCGTGGGTCACCGGTTTCGTAAGAGTTTACCAGCGCATCGGTGGGCGTGTTCCAGCCCCAGCCCAGGTTCCAGCCTGAGGCGGTGCTTTGGCGGATGCCCTGCGTGGTGGCATAAATCAAACCATAGTTGTCTACACCATTGGGGCTTACATGGCCCTGAATTTCAAATATTGATTCGGAACTGTTTTCGCCCACTTCTTTAAATATCTGCCAGTAAGGTGTGTACAGCGCATACTGCCCTGAATTAATTACTTGCTCCGTGAGCCCCATTACTGTAGCCCAGTTGCGGCGGTACAGGTGTGTTTTGGCATGCAGGGTTCTGGCCGCACCACTTGATAAACGGCCCGGGAAAGCAGCACCCCACTCAACCGGCAGGTAGGTGGCCGCAAACTGCAGGTCCTGGTCTATCAGTTCATAAATCTCAGCTACCGAAGATTTGGGAATGTTGGCCTGCGCCGCTTCGTACACACGGAAATCAATTTTTGGCACTTCGCCAAAGGTGCGCACCAGGTCAAAATAAGAGAACGCCCTGAAAAAGCGGGCTTCAGCTACGTTGCGCATCGATGCCGCGTCATTCAATCCTAATGAATCCGCTGTTTGAATGGTGGTATTGGCCAGGTTGATCAGTGAGTAGTGGTCATCCCAATATGTATTGGTAGCCCACAGGTCTTTTACGTACTGAAACTGGTCAAAAGGCGCTACCCACTCGGCACCGTCGGTAGGGTCGCTGCCTTTGATGGCATCATCCGAGCGGAAGTTGTGTACGCCCAGCCAGGGAATGCTGGTAAAGCCGGCGCTGTTGCGCAGGTTGTTGTACATACCAAACACCTGGCCCTCCAATGCACCCTGGCTCAGGTCGTCCATTGTAGCCGTCAGGGGCTTGCGGTCCAGGAATTTTTCGCAGCCGCTCATCATCATCAGAAAGGGAGCTGCCAGCAATAAACTCCAAAATATATTCTTACCTTTTTTCATCTCTCTTTATTTATTGTTTAAAAGGTTACGTTTAAGCCAAATGTTGTTACCATGGGTATGGCCCCACCGGCATTGTCAATACCAAACGATAACGCACCACCGCCAAACTCTGGTGTGTAACCGGAGTTGTTTTTCCAGGTTTTCAGGTTCTGCACATTTACAAACAGGCGCAGGTTACGTGCTTTTAAAGTAGACACCACGCTGTTGCTGAAGTTGTAACCCAGCTGCAGGTTACGGATACGGAAGTAGCTGCCGTCTTCAATAGCATAGGTTGAAAACTCGTAGTTGATCCGGTGGTCTTGTCCCAAAATAGGTTCCCAGTTAGAAGAGCCGGGGCCATTCCACCTGCCTTGCTTAAAGGCCGGGTAATTTACCCGCTGGAAAGGCGATTCGGTGCTACCCCAGTTGCGGTAGATTTCGTTACCATATACACCATTTACATCTACTCCCAGGTCAAAACCTTTAAAGTTCAGCGTAATAGATCCACCATAGGTAAAGTCGGGTGTGGGGTTGCCAATATAAGTTCTGTCGGCAGCAGAAACTACGCCATCTCCATTTACATCCCTGTACTTCAGATCGCCGGGGCCGTAAGTAAAGTCAGTTACTGGTGGCGATTTCAGCTTATCAGCATACGACTGGTAAACCCCTTCCACAATGTAGCCATAGAAATAGCCAATAGGCAGGCCTACGGTTGTTCTGCTAACGCCCTGCTGAATGGAGAATTCTTTAGTAGCCAGTTCCACTACTTCATTGTCAAAAGTAGTAAGGTTGGCACTTACAGAAAGGGTCAGGTCTTTAGCGAGGCTTTGGTTCCAGTTGGCGGTAAATTCCAAACCGCTGTTGCGGATCTTACCAATATTATCCAAACCAGGTCTTAAACCGGCAATACCCGGAATATAAGTCATCAGGTCTTTGGTGAGCTTATTATAATAAGCCGCTTCAAAGCGCAAACGGTTTTGGAAGGCGGCCAATTCAAAACCAACCTCGGTGGCATCTACAGTTTCCCATCTCAAGTCAGGGTTTACTAGGTAATCCGGTTCTGCCGCGTTATAGATGTTGGTACCAAATACAGCAGCAGTTCCACCACGTAAGCCTGGATAGTAAGGATAGTCATATCCATAAGTATTCTGGTTGCCCAGCTGACCATAAGAGGCTTTCAGTTTTAAGAAGTCCAATACCGTTTGGTTTGACATAAACTCCTCGCGGCTGATTTCCCAGGCGGCACCCACAGCCCAAAAGTTCTGCCAGCGGCTGGCCGGAGATATTTGAGAAGAACCATCGCGACGGAAAGAAGCGTTCAGGTAATACTTGTTCTGGAAGTTGTACAAGGCCCTTACCAGTGCCGATGCAGTGGCACGCTCTCTTTGGTTGGCATCTGACCTGCGTGTTTGAGGATCGCCAAAGAAAGGACCGCTGTTTACAGACCAGAATCTTTCATCGTCCGGAATAGGCGTGCCGTTTTCAGCCTGCCTTACAGAAGCCGACCTGTTGAAGTTGCTAAAGTAGTAAGTGGTCCAGCCGGCCATAGCAGTAAGGTTATGGTCGCCAAAACGCTTTTTATAGTTCAGGATGTAATCCTGCTGGTATTTTCTCCAAGTCTGATCGCTTTCGGAAAAAGAAGTGAGGTTGGTATAAGGAAACGCAGCATCGGATGCCGCATCGTAAGCAGCATATAAAGGAATATAGCGCTTGCTGTTCAGATTGCTGATGTCACCATAAAATGAAGCACGTGCGGTAAAGTCTCTTAAAAAGGTGAGTTCGGCATAAATACTACCCACCGTTCTGTACTCTACTGCCTTACGCCTGTTCCATTCATTTTCCACCTCAATCAGCGGGTTTACCACACCGGAAGTTTGAATGGCAGGCAGCGCATAATAAAGGTCGTAGTTGGCGCTGTCCAGTCCATAAGGGTTTTTAGTATAAACCGAACGGGTACCGGCAGGTACAATGGGCGCTACTTTACGGGCCGCATCCAACACCCAGGTAGCATCGTAAGGCAGGTTTTGCCTTGCAGCGTTGAAGTTGAAGCCCACGCGGATGGCGTTGCTTACTTTCAGCTCATCGGCCAGGTTAAACGTCAGCTTGTCCAGCTTTTCGTGGCGGATGATGCCTTCGTCGGTAATATAGCCTACACCCATGGTAAACTTATTTCTTTCCGAGCTACCCGAAAGGGTAAGGTTGTTAGAGGAGAAACGGCCAGTTTGGGTTACGGCGTCAATCCAGTCGGTATTGCCGGTCCAGGGGGCATAGTCAAAAGGAACAGTTACGCCCAGGTTGGCGCGCTCCTCGTCATACAGTTCCCTAAAGCCTTCGGCATTTACCAGCTCAATTTTATCTACCAGCTTTTTAAAGCCATAAGAAGAGTTGAAGTTGACAATTACCTGCCCTGCTTTTGCCCTTTTGGTAGTAATTAATATTACACCGGCCGCACCGCGCACACCAAAGATGGCTAGTGAAGAAGGGTCTTTCAAAATCTCCATCGACTCAATGTCGTTGGGGTTCAGGTAGTCGATATTGTCGTTGAAGATACCATCCACTACATACAGCGGACCTACTGAACCAATACTAATGGTACCACGGATGCGGATGTCCGGCGCACGGCCGGGCGTACCACTGTTGACAACCGACAAACCCGCTACGCGGCCCTGCAGTGAAGCTACCGGGTTGGCGTTGGGCTTATTGGCGACCTCTTCACCCGAAACTTTTACAATGGAGCCGGTCAGGTCGCGGCGGTTGGCCGTACCATAACCAATCACCACTACCTCGTTCAGCTGCGCGCCGGCCGACTGCATGGTGATGACGATGTTGTTCTGATCGGGGCCAACGGTTACTTCCTGTGTGCCAAAGCCTACGTAGCTTACCACTAGCGTGGCCGAGGCGCGTACCGCCAGGGTAAAGTTACCGGCCGTGTCGGTGTTGGTACCTACGGTGGTATTTTTAATGTTAATCGATGCACCTACCAGCCCTTCGCCTGTTTCAGAAACAACGCGGCCGGTAATGGTTCTTTCCTGCTGAAAATATCCCTTAGCTGTGGCAGTATGGGATAAAAGCAGCAATGAAAAAATAAAAGAGGCGAAACTAAAGGTGCGGAGGGCACCATGGAGCCGCAAGGACTCAGCAAGCCTGATTTTCATGTTCATAATCGCAATTAATAATTAAAAGAGTTCAAAAAGCAATCAAGTTCTTTTTTATTGGGAAATATGGCTAAGGGGGTATTTTAAAATTGTAAGGCAATATTACTAATCAATTCGTTGCATTTAACAACCCTTTAATTAATTTATTTTCATCATTTTTTTTACAAACATTTCTCTACTTTTGCAATCCGGCAAAAAAGAAGGGCTAGTCTTTTCGCCTGCTTTTGTTTTGCCGCTACCGGATCCTTAGCTCAGTTGGTTAGAGCGTCTGACTCATAATCAGAGGGCCGGGG
>CBDTUH010000058.1:0-13807 GCA_965363375.1 uncultured bacterium | reverse complement strand
ATCTTGTTTTCATAGTATCGGCAAGCGATGAAATAGGGGCAATAGAATTCATGATCTCGTGCGTCATCACGCTCAATAAACTTTGCCAGGCTTTCGATTCCGTTTCATCTAATGCTTCGTTTACATTTTGAAAAGCTACCAGCTTGTATTTTCTGCCTTCGGTTTGGAAGGCTGTAGCTGACATTAATACTTTAAATACTTCCCTTTCCAGATGTGCTTTTGCAATTTTATGATCGCCTGGTTGTAATAACTTGATGGCTGCGTGCAATTCGGGGTCGCGCTTTACCAGCGATTGTATGTTTTTAAGGTAAGGCAACTGCAGCATTTTTTTAAGCGATTCATTCATCCACACTACTTCGCCGGTTTCCACTTCGTAGGAAAGAATGCCCGTATCCACCAATTCTAAAATCTTTTGCAGGTATTGATACTGTGTTTCTTTTTCCTTGCTGATTACTTTAAACGTGCTGTTGATCTCATTGAAACCTTCGCGCAGCATTTGCAGTTCGGCTGGTGCATGCTTTACATCAAAATGTGTTGTAAAATCCCGGTAATGTACGGCCTCCACAAACTGGTTGAGTTCTTTGTGCGCTTTGCGTTGAAACTGGATAAACTCGTAAACCTGGTAAATTAAAATGGGTGTAAGAATAAAGAGCAGTAGATAATTTCCATTCAGTATACAATAAACTGTTGCCAATAAAATGATGAACAGTAACGCTACCCGCACTACAATCCACCATTCATATTTTTTTACTGTATCAGGCAACTTCATCTTTTTTACGCTTATCGTATTTAATTATTTAAAAATGTTTCAAACCCCTTTTGTGTGCTTTATATATCATATTTGTTGAGCCGGCGGTAAAGGGCCGTTCGTGTAATGCCTAACTCTTTTGCTGCTTTTGAAATATTGCCGCCATTTTTTTCAATTACTTTTAAAATGGTGTTTTTTTCAACCGCACCCAGGTTGGTATAAGCGGTTTCTTCTTCAATCAAGATACGCGATTCCAATGGCGAAAAAAGAATGTCTTTTGCTTCCAGTACATTGCCGTCGGACATGATAACGGCGCGTTCAATAGCATACTGCAACTCGCGTACGTTTCCGGGATAATGATAATTCAAAAGTTTATCCAGCGCCTCGCGGTCAAATTCCAAAGTAGGCTTCAAATATTTGTTGCTATATACTTTGCAAAAGTGTTTTGCCAGCCGCACAATGTCATGACCTCTTTTGCGTAGCGGCGGAACAATAATTTCAACCGTATTAATGCGATAGATTAAATCTTTGCGAAAGCGTGCTTCGTTCGACAATTCCGCCATGGGTACATTGGTTGCACATACAAGGCGTATGTCAATAGGCGTGGCGTTGTTTGATCCCAGCCGTGTTACCTGCCGATTCTGCAACACACTAAGCAATTTTGCCTGTTGGTACAAACTGATGTTGCCGATCTCATCCAAGAAAAGGGTGCCGCCATTAGCTGCTTCAAATCGTCCTTCACGTTCGTCGCGCGCATCGGTAAAAGCGCCCTTTTTATGACCAAACAATTCAGTTTCAAAAAGGGATTCCGTTAAGGCACCCACATCTACTTTTATATAAGGCTTGTCGCTACGCAATGAGTGCTGGTGAATGGATTTTGCGATCAGGTCTTTACCGGTACCATTTTCTCCCAGTATTAATATATTAGCATCTGTGGGGGCAATCTTTTGAATCTTGTAAAAGATGTCCTGCATCGGTTCCGATTCGCCAATCAACTCTACCTGGTTAGATAAACCAAAATTCAAGGATGATTTTAGTTCGGAAGTTTTTGATGTTTTTCTTTTTATAGCGCTTTGAATGGTGTTCAGCAATTTTTCATTATGCCAGGGTTTTACCATAAAATCAAAAGCACCTTCTTTTAAGGACCGGATGGCCAGATCAATATCGCCATAAGCTGTTATCATGATAACAGCGGCTTGCGATCCCCAGCTTTTAATTTTGTTCAACCAGTAAAAGCCTTCGTTACCGTTGTTGATAGAGCTGTTGTAATTCATATCCAGCAAAATCACATCAAAGCTTTGCTGCGCTAAAATGGACCGGATATTTTCAGGGTTTTTTTCAGTAATCACTTCTTTTACCTCTCCTTTCAGGAGCAGCCGTACAGCGGTCAGTACATCAACATCATCATCAATAATTAATACAGAAGCAGTTTTTAACGACATATACAATGGGTGGGTTGCTACAGCGAATCTACAATTATGCCGCAATCTTAAAGGATTATAAATGAAGTTAAAAGGAAAATGAAACATTTTTAAAAGTGTTCGGTTCCGATACAGTTTGTGTACGCTAACGAACACCTTCGTAGATTGACAAATGACTAAACCGTTGAAAATGAAGGGACTTTCTTTTTGGCACCATTCTGATAAATACATAGTCGTTCGCCATTGAACCAATGATTGGAAAATGGTAGCATACAAAAACCAAAATAGACCGTGGATAGAAAAATTGAAAAAAAAAGCTGGCCTGCAAAACGCATCCTCACCGTAGCAGGTATTACCACTTTGGTAATATTGATTTTTGCCAGCTGGTATTACACATCGGGTAACAGCAAATTAAATGTTGACCGCGAACGAATCACCATCAGCGAAGTAAAAAAAGCATCCTTCCAGGAATTCATTCCCGTAAATGGTGTGGTACTACCGGTTACAACCATTTACCTGGATGCCATAGAAGGTGGAAGGGTAGAGGAAAAACTGGTGGAAGATGGTGCCTTTGTAAAAAAAGATCAGCCAATCCTGCGTCTTTCTAATACAGACCTCGAATTAAGCCTGGCCAACCAGGAAACCGCTGTATTTGAGGTGTTGACCCAAATGCAAAGCACCAAGAACAACGCCGTACAAAATACCATTCAGCAATTAAACCAAAAGGCAGAAGTAGAGAATTCGTTAGCCGAAGCGGAGCGCGTTTATAAACTGAATAAACACCTGTATGATGAAAAGGTGATTGGCGGCCAGGAGTTTAAAGCCTCGGAGAACAATTACAAATACCAAGCAGCCCGCAAAACCCTAAATGATAAAACCCTGAGCCAGGATGCACTTTCCAACAAACAACAAATCGGCCAGATGGCAGCTTCCTATTCACGTATGCAAAACGCTTTATCCTTAATGCGTCGCAAAGTAGGCGACCTGATTGTGCGGGCTCCCGTAGATGGACAATTAACTTCTTTGGATGCAGAAATAGGGCAGAGTAAAAACAAAGGCGAACGCCTTGGGCAGATAGATGTAATAAGCGGGTACAAAGTAAGGGTAGATGTGGATGAACACTACATTTCCCGCATTGTGATCGGCCAGATGGGTGAAGCAACCTTTGCCGGTAAAACTTATCCTTTAAAAATCAATAAAGTGTATACGCAAGTTAATGATGGCCGCTTTCAGGTAGATATGGTTTTTGTAGATGCAGTTCCTGATGGCATCCGCAGGGGACAAAGTTTGCAAATACGACTGGCCCTGAGCGATGAAACAGAAGCAGTACTGGTGGCCAAAGGTGGTTTCTTTCAAAATACAGGCGGCAACTGGATTTTTAAAGTAAGTGAAGATGGTAAAAAAGCTTACCGGATAGACATGCAGGTGGGCCGTCAAAATCCGGATTATTACGAGGTGCTTTCTGGCTTGCAACCCGGCGACAAGGTAGTAACCTCCAGCTATGAAAATTACCAAAACATGCAGGAACTCGTTTTAAATCAATAAAGCATGAAAAAGAAAATGCTGGTTTTACTAGTTGGTGTAATGAGCTTGTGTTCCACAACCGGCACCAATCTAACAAAACAGAAGCAATGCAAAGCACCACACGTGGCACAAACAGAATCGCTATATACCTTAAACCCCTTATTTCTAATTCATCATTAAATACGCCAAACTAAAAATTATGATCAAGATCAGCAATCTCGAAAAATATTACCGTACCGAAGACATAGAAACCGTAGCCCTCAACAAACTTTCATTTGAAGTAAGAGAAGGTGAATTTGTTGCCGTGATGGGACCCTCAGGCTGTGGCAAATCTACGCTGCTCAACATTCTTGGTTTGCTGGATGATCCGGATGGCGGCAGTTTCCTTTTTAACGGTATAGAGGTTGTCAACTTTAATGAACGCAAACGGGCCGACCTGCGCAAACGCAATATTGGTTTTGTGTTTCAAAGTTTTAACCTAATTGATGAATTAACCGTCTTTGAGAATGTTGAATTGCCCTTGATTTACCTGGGTATGAAGGCAAGCGAAAGGAAAGAAAAGGTAGAAGCAGTACTGGATAAAATCAAGATCATGCATCGCCGAAACCATTACCCACAGCAGCTTTCCGGCGGTCAGCAGCAAAGGGTAGCCGTTGCCCGTGCTGTTGTCAATAATCCTAAACTGATCCTCGCGGATGAACCAACCGGTAACCTGGATTCTTCGAACGGTAACGAGGTAATGCAATTGCTGACGGATTTAAATGAACAAGGCACCACCATCATTATGGTAACCCACTCCGAACATGATGCACGGTACAGCCACCGGGTAATACGCATGCTGGATGGACAAACCGTGTTGGAAAATATTATGGTATAAATACGGCTTCACCCTTTACTTTCTAAATACCAAAACCATGCTGCTTACTTTTTTCAAACGTCCCCGGGCACAGCTTTATCTAGCTGGTTGCAGAATTAGGCACACAGAACGAAAATTCATTGGAACCGTATGGCTATTGCAGGCGTTCCCACACGCGCCATTGCTATTAGCACAATTAGTTTGAATGCAACAAAAGCAGCCTTGTGCCATCCTGTTAAAATATCGCGAACCTAATAAGTGCAAGTATTTTGATGTAAATAATTAACAGGGTTTTGAAACATTTTTAAGCGGCCAATGATCATCAGGCCAGCTAACCTGTATTTGCTTACAACACCGAACCAAAAATAAATGTATGTGGAAAAATTATTTTAAAATAGCCTTTCGCAATCTTTATCGTTACAAAGGTTTTACTCTTATAAATATTTTAGGTTTAGCTATTGGGCTAACCGGTTGCTTGCTAATAGGCTTATTTGTTTGGGATGAAAATCAGTATGATGAATTTGTAAAAGACGGTAATAATATTTACCGTATGTATTTAAAAGAAACGGCTGAAAACAGCAATAGGACTTTGGCCAATACACCGCCTGCATTTGCCACTTATTTAAAAGAAATCTACCCTGAAGTGGAACAAACAAGCAGGCTGTTTTTGTGGAGTGGCAAAATGTTGATGGAAGTGGGTGAAGAAAGAGCTTATGAGAACAAAGGTTTCATAGCTGATCCAAATTTTTTTAATTTATTTCCGCTTCAATTTTTAAAAGGCGATCCAAATACAGCCCTGGCAGATCCTTTATCTGTAGTAATAACGGAAGAACTTGCCAATAAATATTTTGGTAAATCCGATCCCATTGGTAAAACAGTCAAGTTAGATAAAACCGACTTTGCCGTTAAAGGTGTGCTTGCCAAAATCCCCGAACATTTTCATTTGGATTTCAATTACATCATTCCAATGGCAGCAGCCAATTTACCTGCTGATAGAATGCAAAAATGGGGATGGCAACAGTTCTTTACCTATGTAAAGGTGAAAGAGGGTGCCAATATTAATAAACTTCAAACTAAATTTTCTGAAGTAGCAAGAAAAGCATCAGAAGCGGAGGATAGAGGGGACGTTACTTTCTTGCCCCACTTTCAGCACCTGAAAAATATACATCTTCATTCTTCTGCGTTTGAATATGATATTGCAAAACGGGGTAACGCCACCTACGTAAAAGGACTTACAATTATTGCCATTTTTGTATTGCTGATCGCTTGTTTTAATTTTATTAACCTTGCTACGGCACGTTCTTTTCGCAGGGCAAAAGAAATTGGTGTAAGAAAAGTGGTGGGCGCAGATCGAAAACAATTGATCTTTCAATTTACAGGCGAAACAATTTTAATTGCTTTTATAGCAGTTGTTATTGCCGTTACAGCCACAATATTGATTTTGCCTTCACTTAATTCTTTTACAAATAAATCCATTTCTTTCAATCCCTTTGCCAATCCTCTTTTAGGATTGTTAATCATAGGTGTTACTTTATTAATTGGTATTCTCTCCGGTCTTTATCCCGCATTATTTATGTCAGGATTTCAGCCTATTAAAGTTTTAAAAGGATTGAAGCCAACCGGAAGCGGCGGCGGATCTGCAGCTACCCTGAGGAAGGCCTTAGTGATTGTGCAATTTTCTTTATCTGCTTTACTGATTGTTTGTACTGTTATTGTCTACAGGCAAATGAACTTTCTTCATCAAAAAGATCTTGGTTTCAATAAAGACCAGCTCATATATTTTAATGCACAAGGAAATTTGAATGAAAAGGGCCCTGTTTTTAAAGATGAATTGAAAAGGTCCGGTGGTGTTGTTTCTGTTACAGGAGGTTATGGTTTGCCCGGAGATCAGTTTGCGACAGACGGAATCATTGTGCCCGGTAAAGATGGTGATAAAGAATATACCGCCATCCAGGTTTTGGGTGATTATGATTACATAACAACCATGGGGTTAGATGTAATTGCGGGAAGAGATTTTTCAAAAGACATGGCTACCGATGTAAGGGAAGCTTTTATAATAAACGAAACAGCTGTAAAAGACCTTGGGTTTGGTACACCTGAAAAAGCAATTGGAAAAGATTTGAAATGGGAGGAATGGGTGCCGGAGGATTCGCTTAACCCCGTGAAGAAAGGAAAGGTAATAGGCGTAGTGAAAGATTTTCATCTGAAAAGCTTACACGAAAAACTAAGTACTACGGTTATTCAAATTTACCCGCAGGTGTTGTCAAAGTTTGCAGTAAAAGTAAAAACTGCTGATCTACCTAATACAATAGCGCATATAAAAACTACATGGAATAAATTTTCTCCTGATTACCCGCTTGATTACAAATTCTTGGATGAAAATTTTGCGGCCATGTACAGTTCCGAAGACAAGTTGAGTACCCTGCTGTGGATTTTTACGGTGATGGCAATTTTTGTAGGCTGCATGGGCTTATTTGGTTTGGCGACTTTCAGTGCCGAGCAGCGTGTAAAAGAAATCGGTATCCGCAAAGTATTAGGTGCCAGTGTAATGAACATTGTTTCCATGTTATCCATCACGTTTTTGAAACCGGTATTAATCGCATCGCTCATTGCTTTTCCTATTGCCTGGTGGGCCATGAACAGCTGGCTGCAGGATTTTGAATACCGCGTAACCATTAGCTGGTGGGTGTTTGCAATTGCTGGTATTGCAGCCCTTGTGATTGCTTTGGTTACGGTAAGTTTTCAATCTATCAAAGCCGCTACCATAAACCCGGTAAAAAACTTACGAACCGAATAAAAACTGTTTATGATAAAAAACTTTTTTAAGATCACCTTTCGGAACCTGTGGCGGCATAAAGGTTTTTCCCTTATCAACATTTTAGGGCTTGCCGTAGCAATGGCAGCTTGTTTCATGATTTTTCTTTATGTCAGTTTCGAGCGCAGTTATGATTCATTTCATAGCAAGTCATCCAATATTTACCGCTTGGTAACGGATGTCATAACACCCAGCGAAATAATACATGCGGGCATTACCTCCTGGCCTATGGGACCCAATATTAAAGCTGATTTCCCTGAAGTAGAGGCTTATACAAGAGTACAGCGTACAAGCATGTTGATAACAAAAGAAGACAAAAAGTTCCAGGAGGAAAATGTACTTTTTGCAGATTCTACTTTTTTCCAGTTGTTCGATTTCAGCTTAACTAACGGAAACCCTCAAACTGTATTGAAAGACCAGTTAAGCGTTGTACTCACAAAATCTGCAGCTAAAAAGTATTTTGGAAATAACAATGCTGTCGGGCAAACGGTTTCGCTATATGATTATTACCCGGCAAAAATTACAGGTGTGATGGATGACCTGCCCGAGAATTCTCATATAAAGGCAGACCTGCTTGTTTCCATGTCCACACTTACGCAAACGTTTGATCCGGGGCGGGATGAGCAATGGACAAATTTTGATGCAACCACTTATCTGTTGTTAAAGGTCGGCGCAAATGCAGCTTTACTCCAAAAAAAGCTACCCCAATTTCTGGAGAAGCACAACGGTAAAGAGATGGATGAAAACAAAATGAATTTCATTCTTTTTCTGGAGCCCCTGAAAGATGTTTACATGAATACTGAACGGGACGATGCCATTGAAAATGGGAATAGGAGCAATGTCTATATCTTTTCAATTGTAGCAGTTTTTATTTTGTTAATCGCCTGTTTTAATTTCATTAATCTTACTACGGCACGGTCTACCGAAAGGGCCAAAGAAGTAGGCATTCGAAAAGTGGTGGGTGCTGAAAGAACTCAATTGGTTCGTCAGTTTATAGGCGAGTCGTTAATACTGTCATTTATTGCATTTATAGTCGCCTTAGGCTTGAGCGCTTTATTTCTTACCCAATTCAACGAACTGGCCGGTCAAAGGGTCATTGAAGGTATTTTCTCCAATCTGAATTATTTGATGCTCTTGTTTGCTGCTGCAATGGCAATAGGGTTATTAGCAGGTATCTACCCCTCGTTGGTGCTTTCTTCTTTTAAACCGATTGTTGTTCTGAAAGGACGCTTTGCAACAGGTACAAGAGGTATTGCTTTACGCAAAGGTTTGGTCGTTGTACAATTCACTATTTCCATTGCGCTTATCATCGGGACAATTGTTGTGTACAACCAAATGAAGTATATGCGCAATCAGGATCTCGGTTTTAATAAAGAGCAGACATTGGTTCTTGATACGCAAGGTGATGAAACGAAAAACACTTTGAAAAATGAACTTTTAAAGTTGGCGCAGGTGAAGTCGGTAAGTTTATCATCCAGTGTTCCGGGCGGACCCAATTCAAAGGCTTACTCAGAGATTGAAAACAAAAACGGAGACCTGCAGGTAGTCAATGTTGATTTATATTTCGTTGATTTTGATTATATCCCGCAGTATAAGATTAAGATGTTGGCAGGCCGCCCTTTCTCAAAAGATTTTGCAACGGATACAACCCAAGCAATGGTCATTAACGAGGCGGCAGCTAAATTTTTTGGCTATAACACGCCGGATGAAGCCATCGGCAGACGTTTTGAACAATGGGGTAGAGAGGGGAAGATCATCGGTGTCATCAAAGATTTTCATTTTAAATCGTTGCAGGAAAATATTGTTCCGTTATCCATGCGTATAGAACCCAACCGCAGCAACTTATTATCCGTGCAGGTAGCTGCGGATGGCTTGCTGGCAACCCTTGCCGCTATCGAGGCTAATTGGAAAGAAATTGTACCCAGGCGACCCTTTTCCTACTACTTTTTAGATGAATATTTTAATCGGCAATACCGAAGTGAAGAAAGGTTTGGAAAGCTTTTTTTGAACTTTGCCATCCTGGCTATTTTTATTTCCTGCCTTGGTTTATTGGGCCTTGTAGCTTATAGCACCGTACAACGAACAAAAGAAATTGGTGTGCGAAAAGTAATGGGTGCTTCTGTGTCAAACATCGTTAACCTGATCTCGAAAGATTTTTTGCAGCTAGTCGGTATCTCTTTTTTAATTGCTGCGCCACTTGCCTGGTATTTCATGTATCAATGGCTGCAAAATTTTGCATTCCGCACAAACCTGAGTTGGTGGATTTTTATAGTGGCAGCTGTAATTGCATTACTGATTGCTTTTGTAACCACCAGTTTCCAGGCTATCAAAGCGGCCATTGCCAATCCGGTAACAAGCTTACGAGCGGAGTAAATCATCAAAAGGAATTAGAAACGTTTTTATTATGAAGTATTATTTATTGATCTGCGCCTTGTTTTTTTCCTCCACCATTTTTGCACAAACAACAGAAGATAGAAAAGGAATTGAAAAAGCGATCCTCAACTATGTAGATGCCTTTTACGAAGCCGATACTACCAAAGCCTATGAAAGCATTGCAAAAGATTTAGCTAAGCGTGGTTATTATGTGCGCAACAACGAAGTGGTAGAAGCGAAAATGACCTTTGAACAATTGGTACGTTTAGCACAACGCTGGAAAAGCACGCAAAACATTACGGCCGCTTCGCCTAAAAAAATAACGGTGCTGGATGTGCTGGATAAAATTGCTTCTGCCAAAGTAGAAGCGCAATGGGGTATTGATTATTTCCACCTGGCTAAACTAAACGGCAAATGGACAATCATCAATGTGCTGTGGCAGGATTACACCAAACAACAAAACTAATAGCATGTTTAACAATTATATAAAAGTAGCATTGCGGTATTTATCCAGGCACAAAGGATATACTTTAATCAACATTTCCGGGTTAGCGGTGGGTATTGCCTGCTGTATCTTGATCATGTTATTTGTAAGAAGCGAATGGAGCTTTAATCGCTTTCATGCAAAAGTGGAAAGAATTCATCGTGCCTGGCTGGAAGAACATTACCAGGGAGAAATTTTCAGAAATACTGTAACACCTATTCCTTTAGTGCCTGTTCTACAGGCCGGTTTGCCGGAGGTAGAAGCAGCGTGCCGGGTGGCTTCTATAAATCCTGCCATAAAATACGGGAACAACATCTTTAATGATGATGTAAACATGGTGGACAGTACGTTCTTTCATGTTTTTGATTTTCCATTACTGGAAGGAGCTATCAAAAATCCGTTTGCTACCAGCAATTCCATTGTGATCACAAAAACGGCAGCAAAAAAATATTTTGGTAATAATACAGCAATTGGCAAAACCCTGGAATTGCAATTAGGCGATGATAAAGTATTATTCACCGTAACGGCATTGGCTAAGGATCCGCCATTGGAATCCAACATTCAGTTTGACATGTTGATTCCGTTTTCGAATGCTCCTTTTATCTGGAGCGAACAAACAAGAACAAGTGCCTGGTCAAATGTATCGGTTGCCAGTTTCTTCCTCGTAAAAGAAGGTGCATCCATAGCTGTTGTCAATAAAAAAATTGCATCCATCCTGCAACAACTAGTGGTAAAAAATTACAAAGCAGGTGAATACAATGTACGCTTACAACCTTTAAAAGATATCTACTTCAATACTACCTTGCCCGAAACCTTAACAGGCTATAGTAACCCTAAATATTCTTATATACTGGGTTCGGTTGGCATTTTAATTTTGCTGATCGCCTGCATCAACTTTGTAACCTTGTCTGTTGGCCGCAGTACAACTCGGGCGTTGGAAGTAGGTGTGCGGAAAGTATTAGGTGCCGAAAGGCAACAATTGATCAGGCAATTTTGGGGCGAGGCTTTATTGCTTACCTTGTTTTCATTTATTATCGGAATTGTTTTAGCCATTTTGTTTCTAAAACCTTTTAATGCACTGGCCAACAGGGAACTTGTATTTGGTGTTGATGCTTTTACCGTTCTTTTCTATTTTGTTCTTGTTTTGGTCATTGGTTTGATAGCCGGTATTTATCCTGCATTTGTTTTATCAGGACTCAAACCTATTCAGGTTTTAAAAGGGAAACTGCAATCCAACGGGAATATGGGTATGTTCAGAAGGGCATTGGTGGTTGGACAATTTGCTGCATCCATTATAATGATCATCAGTACAATTACTGTAGGGAAACAGTTAAAATATCTGCAAAGCAAAGACCTGGGCTATAATAGGGAGCATATCGTTATAGTGCCTACTAATAAACCGCCTGGTGAGGGTGCCGCTTTAGCACGAAAATTAAAAACGGAGCTACAGAAGGCGCCACAGGTTATCAGCAGTACTAGTTCCTTATACAGCATGGCTAACTATGGCTGGATGAGTCTTGGTTATACTGACGAGAATAGGGCCTTTCGCCAATTTCGTTTCAATATTATAGATACAGATTTTATTGAAACCATGGGTTTGCAAATAGTTAAAGGAAGAAATTTCTCAAAGAACAATCCCTCTGACTCCAACACCATCATTGTAAATGAAACATTAGTTAAAGAATATGGATGGACAGATCCCATTGGTCAGAAACTGCCCGGTGAATACCAGCAACAGGTTATAGGTGTTGTGAAAGATTTTCATTTTGAATCGTTGCATACGAATATCAAACCAGCTGTGCTCAGTTTAAAGGCCGATAGCATTTTTAGTGCATCCAGCGATGTCAGTTATTCAACTTCACCACGTCCCCGTGTTTCGGTTCGGTTAAGAGGTGGAAATTTAGAAGAAAACATTGCTACATTAAGAACGGCCTGGAAAGCAGTGGCGGGCGATGAAGATTTTGAATATACTTTTTTAGATGAAGCACTGGGTGCTGCCTACCAACAAGAGCAGCGCCTAGGCAATATTGTTCAATATGCATCTTTTCTTTCCATTTTTATTGCCTGCCTTGGCTTGTTTGGACTGGCTACACTGGTAGTGGTAAAACGAACTAAAGAAATCGGCATCAGGAAAGTAATGGGAGCAAATGTTAGCCACATTGTTTCGCTTTTGTCAAAGGAGTTTATTGTATTGGTAGGGATCGCCTCTTTGATTGCATTTCCTGTTGCCTGGTGGGCACTCAGCAAATGGCTCCAGGATTTCCAGTTCAGGATCGCCATTCCCATCTGGATATTTCTTGTTTCCCTTTTGGTAACCATGATCATAGCACTCGTAACAGTCAGTGTGCAAACGGTAAAAGCTGCTTTGGCAAATCCGGTGAACAGTTTAAGAAGCGAATAAGATGGTTGCATTCCTTACTATTCCCATTCCGACAGTGGGGATGCAACAGCAAACCTGGTGAGAAATTTCATAAGTGAATAATGAGCATAAAACAATAGCATAATAATGATTGAACTCAAAAACATTTCCAAATGGTTTCATGGTGGAGGTAGCCGCACTTTTGTTTTAAGAGACATCAACCTACAAATTGATAAAGGCGCTTTTGTGTCAATCATGGGACCATCCGGCTCGGGTAAATCTACATTGCTGGATATTATTGGTTTGCTGGAAGAACCTTCCGAAGGCCAATATCATTTTATGAATCAGCCGGTGCTGGAGCTAAAAGAAAAACAACGGACGCAAATTTATAAGGAGCATATTGGCTTTGTATTTCAATCGTACCACCTGATAGATGAACTGACGGTTTATGAGAACATTGAAACGCCATTGCTCTACCAAAACATAAAAGGGTCTGAAAGAAAAGCCTTGGTCGGCGATATGCTGGACCGCTTTCAGATTGTTGGTAAAAAAGATTTATTTCCGTCGCAGCTTTCCGGCGGACAGCAGCAATTGGTGGGCGTTATCAGGGCACTGATCACAAAGCCGCAATTGATTTTGGCAGATGAACCAACAGGTAATTTAAATTCTGCACAGGGCGAAGAGATCATGCAATTATTTCAAAAATTAAACAGTGAAGAAGGTGTTACTATAATACAGGTAACTCATTCCGAAAAAAATGCAACCTACGGCCAGAAAGTGATTGAACTGTTGGATGGCCGTGTTGTACAAAACCAGAAATGAAAATGAAAAGGAGCCTTATCATAACCCTATTAAGTATAGTAACACAATGCGCTTTCGGGCAAAAAGTGTTTACATTGGAAGAAAGTATTGCTATTGCCATTAAAAACAACATTGAGGTAGCACAAACAGGCCTGCAAACGGAAGCAGCAGCTCTTAATTACAAACAGGCGAAAGCCAACAAACTGCCCACCATTAATGGCAACATTACACATGGCATCAACCAGGGTAGAAGCATAGATCCTTTTTCGAATGCTTATGTCAATCAAAAAATTAATTATGCATCTTACGGCATTGGTGGGGATCTTATTTTATTTAATGGCTTAACATTGCAAAATGCCATTCGCCAGAATGCTTTTGCTTACGATGCTTCCAAAATGGACCTGGAACAGGCGAAAGATAATTTGC
>CBDTUH010000057.1:0-13899 GCA_965363375.1 uncultured bacterium | reverse complement strand
GTACACCTATGGAAAGCCCCATCATGAAGAAGATGAAAATGATCCAGCGGTCGGCGCGGGCGCGCAGCACGGGGTTGTTACCGGCATACACATCGGCACGTTCCCACTTGAGCATGGCCCAGAACACCAGCGCGGTAAAAAAGGAGGAAAGGGCATACACTTCGCCCTCTACAGCGCTGTACCAGAAAGAATCGGAAAAAGTATAAGCCAGGGCGCCTACAATGCCGGCGGCCATAATGGTAAAAGTTTGCCCGGTAGTGGGTTCATCGGTAAAGCCCACCATCAGCTTGCGGCCAAAGTGCGTCACTGTCCAGAAAAGAAACAGGATGGTAAAGCCCGATGCCACGGCGCTCATGATGTTAACGGCAAAAGCAGGATTGTCGCCGCCGAACAGGATGATAAAGAAGCGGCCCAGCAGGGTAAACAAGGGTGCGCCCGGGGGGTGGGGCAGCTGCATCTTGTGAGCTGAGGCTATAAACTCGCCGGTATCCCAAAAAGAGCCGGTGGCTTCAGCAGTTAGTAAGTATACTAAGCAGGCTACGATGCAAATTACCCATCCGGTAATCGTATTGATCTTATTAAAGCTCATACATGTGGTTGGTTGGTTCTCAAAATCAGGCAAAAATAGGGAAGTGCCTAAATTAAAGGGAAAAGGTTCTGCACAAAAGTTAAAAGAGGATTATTTTTTTCGGGTTTAGCGTTAATGATTATAATGATTTGATCAGACGACTTGTAATTCGGTTAATTGAGAAAACGTCTCCATTTCCTTTTGTCAATGGTCAATTGTCAATATCCTGATTTTATTAAAATGTCTCTTTTTCCTTTTGTGTTTGATTTTCTGCCTTTAGCATTTTTAAACGTCTTTATTTCCTTTTAATAGCGTTATCAATTTTTACTGAATTTTCAAATTTTTAAACGTCTTTTTTTCCTTTTGGCCTCAAAAGGTTCTCAAGCTTTTGGTGTTAAAAAATTTTTCAACATCATTTCTTCGCGCATCTTAAGTTCTAATAAATTTTCTATACGGTCGGCTTCTTCTCGTTTATTCAGTCTGTCGGCCAGGTTGGAGAGGTTGTTGCTTTCTTCGCTGCTTTTCCAGCCAAACAAAGTGGTGTAAATATCGGTAATGGATTCCGATGAATTCAAATGCAGTGGCTCTTCCACTTTTTGTGCCAGCATGGCCAGCAGCATTTCCAAGCCATAAGGTTGCAAAGTTTTTTCCAGTGTTTTCACTTTTTGATAAAGTTGTTGAAAGGAAATTTGGAGGTTGTTGAGCGCTGTAAAAGTATTTTGCCGCAGCCCGGTTCCTGTCATGCCCATTTCCCAATGAGGCGTAAAAAAGGCTTTCCAGAAATAAGCTTCACCAACTGCGCCGCACAGCGAAAAACCCAGCACAATGCCACCGAGGCAATCGGTTGAAGCTGTTGTTTCGCCTAATTCAAACAGCTTTGGCAAAATGGATTGTTGCAAAGTTTGCGGCAGCTTGCCTACCAGCGCAGGAACATACTCTGGGAAAAGACTTTGACCATAGCAGTTTTCAATACTGTTTTGTATGGCGGGTGTCAGGTCGCTTACATTCATATACAGCAGGCCCAACACCGCGTGCATGTTCAGGTAATAATCGTAAGGTTCCTGTTCCAGCGCATAATAAACAAGCATGGGCCGGCAAGGTTCGTATTGTAAAGCGCCTAGCACCTGCAATACCATTTCATCTACACCCGGCTTCAGGCGCTGGCTTTCTGTGGAGGAATGGTAAAGCGTTTCAGCTACTTTGCTATTGCCATGCTGCATCAGCACGGGCAGCAAAGCGGAATAATTCAGATCATCGGGACGTGATAAAAAATGCGGCAACAAAGCTTCTGCATCTGCGCTGCTTCCACAACACAGAATGGAGTGCACCATGCTGCGGATTACGATAAAGTTGGGTCTGTTTTCCTCCTGCTGTAAATAGGTAATCAAGTCGGCTGTGGTTGCTAACATCCGGGCAAGATAAAAAAAGTAGGTAAAGATTTGATGCTATCCTTTTTTTGCCGGCGAATATTGCAGCACTACAATTCCACATTCAAATGGCGTTGTATTGACCAGCGAAAGATTTTGACCGTCTTTGGATGGTTTAAATACGGGCAGGCCATTACCAATTGCATTGGGGTTAATAAATAAATGTATTTCATCAACCAGTTGCTGGCTTAGCAAGGAGGATACAAATGCCGAACCACCATAGGCGATAATGTCTTTGCCTTCGCTGTTTTTTAGTTTATCTATTTCCTGCTTTAAGTCTCCGTTGGCCAGCACCGTATTCTCCCACGGCGATTGTTGTAGCGTTTTGGTAAAAACAACTTTAGGCGTTTCTGTAAATTTTTTACCGGCAGAATGTTCCGGGTTGTTGCTGTCAGCGGCTACAGAAGCCCAATAAGGAATATAGCCTTCTGCCAGCTTGCGGCCCAGCACGATGGTATCAACAGGTTCGGTCAATCTGTTTACATATTCTTTCAGGGCATCATCCCAGTTCCACACCATAAAATCCATTTCACCGTTAGGGCCGGCCATGTATCCATCCACGGTCATTTGTACCTGTAATTTCAGTTTTCTCATCCTGTTATTCCTTTGCGTTTGTCTTTTATGTGAATTGGTTTTATTTAATTATCATTCCTATTAATAGAATGCAATTCTCAAAAATAGTTATCGAGAATATAAAAAGCAAAACGTCTCTTTTTCCTTTTAAAATAAAACTGCCGTTGGTGTCTCAACACCAACGGCAGTTGTTTACAAACAATAACAACAATCTTTATTGTACCATTTTAGCTATCTGGGCAATAGGCAGTGAGCTTGCCATTTTTACTACCTGATCTTGTGTATAGCCCGGCGCGCGCAATGTAATCATCGAATTGTTGAGCGGCAGTTGCAGCTCGTAATCGGTGCGGTCATTTTCGCCGGTAGATTTTTGAATCAGCGCTTTGTAGCCTTCCAGCCTGATTACTTTATAATCGGCAGAGCCGGCCACAAACGGCAGGGATAAAATAGCATTGACACTTCCGATTAGCGGTGAATGCGTAATGATTTCCAGCTCCACCTGCTTGCCTTCTGCGCCATAGTCGCGGTGAATGGTAATGCCCAAAAAGTTGGAAGCACCGGAAACATTGTCGTTGGCATTATTAGCGGTTTGATCTTCCATTTTAGCAGGCAGTATTTTCAAAATTTCCTTGCCGGTTAAAATGTCCAGTTCCTGTAGCATTTGTTGCATGGCGAAGCGGCTGTCATCAAGCTTGCCGGAGCTGTATGCGGTGCGGGCTGTAGCCAGTTGTTTGCTAAACTCCTGCGCCGTTGCGGCAACGCCTGCCACCAGCACTAAAGCAAAAAGAAATATTTTTTTCATGTTTTGGTTAATTTAATGCGTTGAAAGTTTAGTTTTCGCCAAGACTTTTTTTGATACCATCAATGTCAAAGGTGTTAGCTGCGTTCATCATGTCCTGCTCGGTAGCAAAGTTTACGCCTTCGAGAATGATCAGTGAGGTTTGCCCAAGTGGAATGCTCAATTTATAACCGCTATTATCATCATACTCAATTACCGCACGGTATCCTTTCACTTTTGTTTGCTTCCAGGCTTGTTCGCCACCTGTGGTTTGCGCATAACCGGCATTGTTGAAGTAAAGGTTGATGGCCTGCATCCAGCCGGAGTTGTTGGCAATGGTTACAGTCATCTGTTTATCGCCTTCCTCGTATTCGCGCTGTATGGTTAAGCCTACCCAGCCCCAGCCGGTGCTGGTTACCTGGTCGGACTTTTCATCTTTTTTGAGGCCGGCAACGGTTTCCGGAAGGTTTTTTAGTATTTGCTGGCCAATTTCCATTTCCACGCCCAGCATAGCCTGCTGCACGGCATAGCGGGCTTCGCCGTAGTTGCCACTTTTAAAGGAGGTTTCTGCAGATGCCAGGTTTTCGTTTACGTTTGGAGGAGTGGTTACCAGGCCGGCGCCGCCTTTGTTGCCCATTTTATTTTTGCCACCGCTGGAAGGGCCGCCAGATGCGGAACCCGGACCACCATTGTTGTTTACGGGTTTACCATCGGGACCATAAATGATTTCGTCGGTTTTTTTATCAATCATCTTATCTGCTGCGCGGTCCACCGCATTGGCGGTTTTGTCTTTAATTTTTTTCAGCAGTCCTCCCTGGGCACTGGCTGCAGAAAAAAGGCAAAGCATCATTCCGCAACAGAGTAGTGTTTTTAATTGTTGCATATTGTATAGTTTTAGTTTTAGGGAAAAGCAGGAACGGAAACGGTTTAGCACAGGAAGACCGGAGTTGGGTTGTTTTGGCAAGGTAAAGGATGGTCAAAGCTACGTTTCTACACATATTAGGAGCAGGTACTCCCATGAACTGCCAGATCGAGTGGTTGAAACAGCCATTCTGTTGAATTAAATGTAAAAAGAATTGCCGAAACCGTAAAACGAAATAAGGAAAAGAAGGGCAAAGTCATAAAAAAAGCAGTGAAAAACTTCACTGCTTTTTTTATTTATTCATATCAGGAAAAAACAAAAACGTCTCTTTTCCCTTTTAACTGTTGAACTTGTTGATCGATCTTACTTCAGGTCGGCCAGCAGTTTTTCGTTCAGGCGCACATAGTCGCCATTGTTGGCAGCTTTGGCCAGTTCCATCGATTTTTGAGCCGCCGTGCGGGCTTCCGCTTTTTTGCCGGCGCGGGCAAGCGCATTGGCGCGCTGGTGATGTATCCAGAAAGCGTTGGGATTTTGTTCAACAGCTTTATCCAGCCATGATATGGCCTGGTTCAGGTCTTTACCATTTTCCAGGTAATACATGGCCGATTGAAAATAAGGGCGGTTGTCGCGGTTCATCATGTTGTTGATCTGCGCCATTACTTTGCTGTCCACATCAGTATTTATGGGCAGGTTAATGGCAACATTATCCCACATTACCTGCACTTCGGTGCTGGTGGGTTTTACGTTGGCAAACTGGATGGTAAAAGTTTCAAGAGGTTCGCGAAGGGTAGTGGGCTTTACGTTCACACGCACCACGTCTGATTCCTGCTTGTAAGCTGCCGGAGAGGTTACATCCAGTTGTTTGGTCAGAATTACCGTCCAGTTGTCTTTACCGGGGATGGTGAGCAGGCCATATTTGCCGGGCGCTACTTTGGTGCCACCAACCATTACTTCATCGCTAAACGTAAGCGTAGTAGCATTGTTGGCGCCGGTGCGCCAAACCTGTCCGTAAGGTACCAGGTCGCCAAAAACTTTGCGGCCGCGGATGTTGGGGCGGGCATACGACAGTTCGATAGAGCCGATACCAAATTCCTGTTTAATGGTTTGTGACGTGCTTGGCTGTGGTGTTCTGAGCTGCTGTGCATCGGCCGCTGCTAAGGTAAAAACCAGCGCGCCGCACAGTATCCATTTTTTGAGCATAAGGGTTTTGTTTTTTTAAAGTGTAAATGTAAAGTTTTTAAAAGGTAGCTGACAATGGTATTTTATTTTTTTACTATTTATCATTGCGCCTGCCCAATTTGAAACCGTTTTAATAACAAACACTGCCAAATAGTTAAAAGCAAAAACGTCTCTTTTCTCTTTTAACCTGTAGCAAATGAACTTTTACATAAACGTCTCCTTTTCCTTTTAATTACATGTAATTGCCATTGGCAAAGGCCTGTTTTTTGCTATACCTACAGCATGGCCATTTTATGGAAGTATTTAAAGCCGCAGCAATGGCTGGTGTTGGGTGCCTTATTGCTGGCGGGCATCAGCCAGGTATTATCATTAATAGATCCTCTCATTTTTGGAAAAATAATTGACGACTATGCCAACAACCGCGCCGGCCGTACGCAAAAACAATTGATGAATGAAGTGGTATGGTGGCTGGTGGTAGCTGTAGTGGTGGCCTTGCTGGCACGCATTGCCAAGGCGTTCCAGGAATATACCATGCGGCTGGCGGTGCAAAAATTTGGCATGCAGATATTTAATGATGGTTTAAAGCAAACCTTGCGGCTTTCCTTCCAGGAGTTTGAAGAGCAGCGCAGCGGCGAAACGATGGCCATCCTGCAAAAAGTGCGCACCGATACCGAAAGGTTTATCAATGCTTTTATTAACGTACTGTTTTCATCTGTTGTGGGTGTGGGTTTTTTAATTTGGTATGCCATTACCAAGCACTGGGCCCTGATTCCGGCTTTTGTTATTGGTGTACTGGTGCTGGGTTCGCTTACTGGGCTGTTGAGTAGAAAAATAAAACTGGTGCAGCGCTCCATTAACAGAGAAACCAACCGCATGGCAGGCATCATTACCGAATCGTTGCGCAATATAGAACTGGTGCGAAGCCTGGGGCTCACCTTTCCGGAAATAAGAAGATTGCGGACTTACACACAACGCATTTTTGAACTGGAAATGGAAAAAACAAAGCAGGTACGCACGCTGGGTTTCTTTCAGGGTACAGCACTGAACGTGCTGCGCCAATCCATTTTATTTATTTTGCTCTGGCTCATATTTGGCAATGTACTTTCTACCGGCGAACTCATAAGCATGCAGTTTATTTCCACCGCCATTTTTGGACCGCTGCAGGATTTGGGTAATATCATCTTACAATACCGGGAGGCGCAGGCATCGCTCAACAACTTTGACCAGCTAATGCAAAAACCAATTGAGCAGCGGCCCGAAAATCCTATTGAAATAAACGAGCTGAACGAGATGCGTTTTGAAGACATTGTTTTTCGTCACCAGTCGGCTACTCAAAATTCTATTGACGGAATTTCTTTCCAGGTGCAAACCGGCGATACCATTGCGTTTGTAGGCCCTTCGGGTTCAGGTAAATCCACATTGGTGAAATTGCTGGTGGGGCTGTACAAACCGCTTTCCGGCGATATTTATTTCAACAATATTTCTTCTACTTTAATAAGGTATAATGAGCTGCGGCGTCAGATTGGTTTTGTAACGCAGGATACGCAGCTGTTTGCCGGCACGGTGCGCGAGAATCTTTTATTTGTAAAACCTGAAGCCACCGACAAAGAAATGCTGGAAGCACTGGACAAAGCCTCTTGCATGCACCTGCTCAATCGCACTGGCAAAGGTTTGGATACTATTTTAGGTGAAGGCGGGCTAAAGCTTTCCGGCGGCGAAAAGCAGCGTATTTCCATTGCGCGTGCCCTTCTGCGGCAGCCACGACTGCTCATTTTTGACGAAGCCACATCAGCGCTGGATTCGCTAACGGAAGAAGAAATTACAGATACCATCCGGCAAATATCCCTGCAGCGGCAACAGATCACTATTTTAATTGCGCACCGGCTTTCCACCATCATGCATGCCGATACGATTATTGTGCTGGAAAAAGGTGCTGTGGCCGAAAAGGGAACCCATGCCGAACTGTTGGAATTGAAAGGCCTTTATTATGCCATGTGGCGGCAACAGATAGGAGAGCGGCGGCTGGCCATGAGTTGATGTAATATTTAAAATTTATATCCATATAAATTTTAAAATGGAAAAAAGACTTTTTAAAAGTGAGAGTTGCCAACTTTTTAAAAAGTCACTTGCTCCTTATAACGCCCCGTTTTTTAATTTTTAATGTTACATTTTTCATTCCCAAATGTCTGTTTTTCCTTTTAAAATTCAGTTGCTGTTTTAATAAACATAACTGCTCATTACCTTAGCGGCCAAACTCTCTTTTTTTGGAAATTGAATGGTTTCATATTGCCTTGCTTTGTGTGGCTTCTTTTCTGGCTGGTTTTGTAGATGCCGTAGTGGGCGGTGGCGGCTTGATACAAACACCTTTTGCCCTGGTGCTGCTGCCAGCGCATCCGGTGGCTACGGTTATCGGCTCGCTTAAAATTCCTTCTTTCAGCGGAACTTTTTTTGCGGCACTGCAATACATGCGCAAAGTGAAAATGGTGTGGTGGCTGCTCACGGTTGCTTGCACCATTGCTTTTTTTGCCGCTTATGCGGGCTCGCTGCTGCTGATGCAGGTAAGCAACAGCTTTATGAAACCGGTGCTGCTGGTGGTGCTGACGGCGGTTGCCTTTTATACCTACAGTAAAAAAAACTTTGGACAGCATGAGCAAAAAACACATTCAAGCCGGCGGCAGCTTTGGTATGTAGTAATCATCAGTCTTATCATTGGATTTTACGACGGTTTTATTGGTCCCGGCGCCGGCAGTTTTTTAATTCTTGCTTTTGTAGTCATTCTTGGTTTTGATTTTTTACATGCTTCGGCGCATGCCAAAATGATCAACCTGGCTACAAACCTGGGTTCCATAACGCTGTTTATCATTAAAGGACAAATCATTTGGGCCATTGCGCTGCCTATGGCGCTAAGTAATGCATTGGGCGGCATTTTGGGTGCGCGCATGGCCATTGCTAAAGGCAACAAATTTATCCGCCTTTTCTTTTTACTGATTGTAGTGGCTACGCTACTGCGCTTTACTTATGATGTGTTTTTCAAAAATTAGGTAAAATGAAAAAGAGACGTTTGGGAAAATGCAAAACGAAAAATGAGGCATTAAAAGGAAATAAAGACTTTTCTCTTTTCAAATGTTCCATTCACTATAGACCATTCGCAAAAGGGAAAAGAGACGTTTTTTAATGATCATTACGATTGAACTCCAGCGATACAGATTTACGTTTCAGCATTTAAAACTTACATTTGTCGCATCTAAAAAATTGCTTGCATGAGTGCTATTAACAGACAAATTTTAACCCTTGATGAATTCACCATTCAGTCGCTTCGCCAGTTTCCGCATGCTACCGGTGAACTCAGTACTTTATTGCGCGATATAGGCCTTGCCGCCAAGCGCATTAACGTAGAAGTAAACAAAGCCGGCCTGGTAGATATTTTAGGCGAAACCGGCGACATCAATGTGCAGGGCGAAGAAGTGAAAAAGCTGGACGAGTTTGCCAACCACCAGTTTATGGGCGTGCTCCAGCGCGGTGTAAGCTGCGCCGGTATTGCCTCCGAAGAAATGGACGATTTTGTAGGTTTTGACGATGAAGTGAGCCGCCAGTCAAAATATGTTTGCCTTTTCGATCCACTGGATGGTTCAGGAAATATTGATGTAAATGTTTCCATTGGTACCATCTTCAGCATTTACCGCCGCCTATCGCCTTTGGGTTCCGATGTTACTAAAGAAGATTTTCTGCAGCCCGGCAACGCACAGGTAGCAGCCGGTTACATTGTATACGGCTCCTCCACCATGCTGGTATATGCCACCCGCCGTGGTGTAAATGGCTTTACACTTGACCCCTCAGTAGGCGAGTTTTGCCTCAGCCATCCCAACATTAAATGTCCTGACAACGGCAAAATATATTCTGTTAACCACGGTAATTTTTTCCAGTATAACGAAGGTGTGCGCAAGTACATTAACCTTTGCCAGAACAAACAAAAAGAAACCGGCGGGCCTTACACACAGCGTTATATCGGCAGCATGGTGGCCGATGTGCACCGCAACTTAATCAAAGGCGGCATCTTTATGTATCCCGGCACAACCGACAAACCAAAAGGAAAACTGAGGCTTTTGTATGAGTGCAATCCGTTTGCTTTTATTGTGGAAGTTTCGGGCGGAAAATCTACCAATGGTACACAAACGGTATTGGATGTAATACCAACCGAATTGCACCAGCGCACACCGTTTTTTGTCGGCAGTCAAAAAATGATGGATGAACTGGAAAGCTGCCTGGCTTCAACTGGCGCTAAAACAATGGCATGAGCAGAACGATCATTTCAGTAACGGATTTAGTAAAAAACTACGGCGCCTTTCAGGCAGTAAAAGGTATTTCGTTCGAGGTAGCTGAAGGTGACATATTTGGGCTGTTGGGCCCCAACGGAGCCGGCAAAAGCACTACGCTGGAAATAATTGAAACCCTGCGGCCTAAAACAAGCGGAAAGGTTTTTGTTGACGGTTTGGACCTAGACGGCCAGCCGGCTGAAATTAAAAAACGTATTGGCGTGCAGCTGCAAAGCAGTGGTTTTTACCCCAACCTGAACCTGCTGGAACTGATCGACCTGTTTTGCGGATTGTATAACCGTAATGTAGATGCCATGGAACTGCTGGACAGCGTGAACCTGCGCGATAAAGCAAAAGCGAAAATAAAGGAGTTGAGTGGCGGCCAAAAGCAACGCTTTTCGGTTGCCACTACATTAATAAATGATCCGAAGATTGTTTTCTTAGACGAACCTACAACGGGCCTCGACCCGCAGGCACGGCGCAATCTTTGGGAGCTGATACGAAACATTCGCAGCCGAGGCACTACGGTTATCATCACCACGCATTACATGGATGAAGCGGAATACCTTTGTGACCGGGTTGCCATTATTGATGCCGGAAAAATTGTGGCATTGTCTTCGCCCGACCAACTGATAGATGACCTGGTGGAAGGCGGCTTTGTGCGCCAAAAAGTGGTGAAGCGCGCTAACCTCGAAGATGTGTTCATTAACCTTACTGGCAAAACATTACGCGAATCTTAAAACATTTAATAAACCTTTTGATTATGGGACTGTTTGATAAACTGCAGCAAAACAGGATGGAAAAAGTAAATAAAGAAAAAGAAGAAGGCAAGGCCTTTATGGATGCCAATGCGGGTGCTGAAGGCGTTCAGATTTTGCCCAACGGCATACAATACAAAATACTGGAAGAAGGAACCGGAGAAAAACCGCATGTAAGCGATAAAATAAAAGCGCATTATGCCGGCCGCCTGATAAATGGAAAAGAATTTGACAACTCATTTAAACGCGGACAGCCCTTTGAAGCGCGCATCACACAGCTGATAAAAGGCTGGCAGGAGGTGTTGCCCCTGATGCCCACCGGCAGCAAATGGCGCTTGTGGATTCCTTCCAACCTGGGTTATGGCGATAACGGTGCGCCGCCCAGCATTCCCGGCGGTGCGGTGCTGGAATTTGATATTGAGTTGATTCAAATTCTTAAATAAACACAATGGCAAACGACCCGCGTTATCCTGTTGGCAAATACATGCCGCAGCCTTTTTCCCAATCGTTGAAAGATGAGTGGCTGGCCGATATTCAATTTCTGCCCAATGCACTGGAAACCGCCATTCATAACCTGGATGAAGCGCAATTGAAACCACCGTACCGCGAGGGCGGCTGGACCATTCATCAGCTGGTGCACCATATTGCCGACAGCCATATGCATGCTTATATGCGTTTTAAATTCGGCAAGCTGGAAGAAGCGCCCACTATCAAACCTTACGAGGAAGCCGATTGGGCAAAAACAGACGATGTAAACAACCTGCCGGTGAACATTTCCATTACGTTGTTGTTTGCGCTGCATGCAAGGTGGCACGAATTTTTGAAACACTTAAGCGATGAAGACTGGCAAAGAACCGTTTATCATCCCGAACATAAAAAAAGCCTAATGCTTTGGTTTTTGCTGGGCCTTTATGCCTGGCATGGCCGGCATCATGTAGCGCATATTACAGAACTGAGACAGCAGAAAGACTGGTAAATAAAATCAACTGGAATTGCAGATATGGAATGGAAAGTATTGAAGTCAGAATATCTTTATAATGAACCCTGGCTCACCATACGGAAAGAAAAATGCGAACTGCCCAATGGTAAAATAATGCCGGCTTATTATGTGCTGGAGTATCCAACCTGGGCAACAGTGTTTGCCGTAACCAAAGATGGCAAGGCTGTTTTTGTAAAACAATACCGTCATGGGCTGGGCGTAGTAAGTATAGAAACACCCGGTGGCGTGGTAGATGAAGGCGAGTCGCCGGAAGAAGCCGTGGAGCGGGAATTGTTTGAAGAAACAGGATACAAATTTGAAAAGTTTGAAAGCCTGGGAAAGATATGTGCCAACCCGGCCACTACCAACAATTACATGCACATGTACCTTGCAACTGGTGGCGAAAAGGCCGGCGAGCAAAGCCTGGATGAAACCGAAGATGTGGAGGTGCTGCTTTACACGATAGATGAAGTAAAAGAACTGTTACGCAACAATGAGATTGTGCAGGCGCTGCACACCACCTGTATTTTTTATGCTTTAAATAAACTTGGGCACGTCACTTATTAGATGATTTGTATCTACTTCAGCCACTAAAAAAATGGAGCCGCAAACGATGATAAGGTCATTGTTTGCGGCTTTTTTTATGGCGGCTGCCAAAGCTTCATTTACATTATCGTAAACATCGCCCGACAAGCCCAAAACGTCTGCTTTTCCTTTTAAATCGTTTGCCGGCAGGGCGCGTGGAATGTTTGCGTTTGTAAAGTAATAAGTTGCCTCCACTGGTAACAATTTTAAAACCGGTTCTACTTCCTTATCCTTCACCATACCTATCACCAAATGTAACCTGTGGTAATGTAGCTGTTGCAGGTGCGACAGCATTTGCTGCATACCATCTTTATTATGCGCTACCTCCAGCACCACGGTCGGATTTTTATGTACAACCTGCCAGCGACCTTGTAAACCCGTTAGCGGAATCGTATTTGCCAATGCTTTTTTTACAATCTCCGTTTCAATTTTAAATCTCTTTTCATTTAATATTTCAGTTGCCTGCAATACAGTCAGTAAGTTTTTGGTTTGGTAAATGCCAGGCAGATCCAGTTCAAAGGTTTCAAACGTCTCTTTTCCCTTTTGAATTTGAATCCGAATTTTATCGGTTTGCAAACTGAAATGTTTCACTGAAAAATAGTCTTCGGCAAAATAAAGAGGCGCGCCTTTTTCTGCTGCTATTTCCCTGAAAATGTTTTCTGTTTCTTCTTTTTTTTCACCCAATACAACAGGTGTGTCCGCTTTTATGATGCCGCCTTTTTCTGCAGCAATTTCAGTGAGTGTGTTACCCAGCATAGACATATGATCCCAACCAATATTGGTAATTACAGAAAGTTCCGGATCAATAATGTTTGTACTGTCCAGCCGGCCGCCGAGGCCTACTTCTATAATGGCAATGTCTACATTTTGCGCTGCAAAATAGTCAAAGGCCATGGCCACCGTAATCTCAAAAAAAGAAGGCTGTATCTCTTCGGAAAAGTGCTTGATACGCTCTACAAAATCCACCACAAAAGCTTCGCTTATCATTTGGCCATTTATCCTTATGCGCTCGCGAAAATCTTTTAAGTGCGGCGAGGTGTAAAGCCCGGTTTTATAACCTGCGGTTTGCAGGATGGCTGCCAGCATATGGCTTACCGAACCTTTGCCGTTGGTACCACCTACATGAATCGTCTTAAATTCCTTTTGAGGTCCTTTTAAATAATCGCACAACAGCCTGATGTTGGTGAGGTCTTTTTTAAAAGCAGCACTGCCCATGCGGCTGAACATGGGCAGTGTGTTGTATAAATAATCTAATGTTTCTGTGTAATTCATCCTCCGCAAAAATATTGCGGTTATAGTAAAAAATTAACCTCTTACTTTAAAATCAAAAACCACGGTTCCTTTTTGTCCGCCATCGGTGGAGCCTAACTTTAGTTGGCGTGCCAGGCGAAGGGCTGTGTTTTTCATTTCGGATGTAGCCGTACCGGAAGATCCTTTGGGCGTAAGAACAGCAGAAGTTACTTTTCCATTAGCGTCCGCAGTTACTTCTACGGCTATTTTGGCATTCTGGTTAAAATCGTCTTCAAAGCTTTGTGCGGGAATGTTGAGCACGCGTACACCAAAGTTTTTGGGTGTGCCGGTATAGTCGCGGCCATTGGGGCTGCCGCCAGGGCGTCCCTGGTCGCCGGTACCGCCGGCTATGCCTTCGCTGCCGCCACGCTCGTAACGGTCGGCTCCGTTGCCACCATTACCGGTGCCGCCTACGGTGCGGCCTAGTATGGCTTTGGGTTTGGGAGGTGCAGGTGTAGCTGCAACTGGCTGTGCCGCAGGCTGTGTTTTAACGGTTTTATTTTCAGCATCAAGTTTTGTGGCATTCGGTTTTGGATTCACCGGTTTTCTGATGGCTACCGCTTCGGGGTTGTTATCGTCGGTTTCTA
>CBDTUH010000056.1:0-13923 GCA_965363375.1 uncultured bacterium | reverse complement strand
TGATAGCTTTGTGTCACCGCCGTTACAGACAATGGTGAAGCGCCCTGCATCAGGTAGGTCATAATATTGGCACCATAGCAGCCAAAATCCATCAATGCGCCACCCCCATTCCGTACAGGGTCGGTAAGCCAGGCCAGGAACTCAGGATTGACCCCGATCTTTTGCGGCCCCTGATGCCCATGATGAAATACCGCTTTACTGATGCGCCCCACCAAATTGCTGTCCCTTACCAGCTGATAAGCCTTTTCTGTAGTGGCATACCAGGACGTTTCGTAGTTGGTGAGCAGGTGAATCTGATGCCGGCGTGCCAGCTCCTCCATTCTTTTGGCCTGCTCATAGGTGGCAGCCAGCGGTTTTTCCACCATCACATGAATGCCTTTGGGTGCGCAGGCCTCCACGACTGATAGGTGCTCATAAGTGGAGCCGAATGCCACCACCGCTTCCGGCTTAACCGTACCCAACATAGTTTCAAGGTTCGTAAAAAATAGAGAAGCGGGCAGCCGGAACTGGGCTGCGTATTTACTGGACAAAGCCGTATCTTTTTCATAGATACCCACCAGGAGGATATCTCCTTTTTCCTTTCTACCCAGTAGCCAGGGAACATGACCATGGCTTATACTGGCAACCGCTAAGCGTAGCGGTTTTGTTCCATTTTGTGCCTGCGCCTTTTCTTTTGTCATTATCAATAAAAGAATTAACACCAAAAATCTAAAAGGAGTTGTTCTCATTATTTTTTTATGGCATTGTAATTTTTTAAACGGTGTTGAAACAACCTAATCATTTTTCCGCTTTCTTTTACAACCTATACCAATTTACACAAACATGAGAACGTTTTTCTTTTATTTTATTAGCTGCTTAATGTTTTGAAAATGTCAATAAAGTCAATAGAACCTGGTACATGTCTTTGCCTGAACCGGCTTTTCTGGTTTAGGAATCAATAGTCCATAGTTTACCCATCTCATTATGTTTTATTTGTCAAATGGACTGGCTTTTGGAAACCATTTTGCTGATCTTCAGAGGAACACAGATTCAATTTGGCGAATCTAAGAAATGCAACAAACCCATCTGGCCCAACCGGCCTATTAACTGGGTTTGCAATACGATTGAGGAAAGCGATTTGTGTATTTGTATAAAATGGTGGCGGCGGTTGGGAAAGTATTGTTACAGGCCAGCAGTTTTATTATTATGTACTGGCTTATCACCAAATGTAATGTTTTAACTTTGCTGACCTCCCCCATTCAAGTCATTCCTATTTGGATTGAGTAAGGAATAAACAGCTGTATCAGTGAAAACACCTTTATAGTAACAATTTTCCCTAAAATAGCCCTCCCGTATAAACCCCACTTTCTTTAACAGTGAAGCAGAGGCTAAATTCGCCGGATCGATTTGCGCCTCCACGGAATGCAGTTTAAGTACGTTAAATGCATATTCCAAGACAGCTGATATCGCTTCGTGCATAATGCCCTTACCTTGAATTACCGGTTCCAACATGTAGCCTATCTCGGCCCGGTGGTTTTCCTTTTCTATCCTCCAAAGTCCGATACTCCCAACATGTTCCATTGGCGCATCTTTTAGGCATATGCACCAAGTGATACCGTTATTCATCTCCAATGCCTCCAAAATAATACGGATCCAATTTTCTGCCTCTTCCAATGTTTTTGTTAATGGCCGATTAATATAGCGCATTACTTCTTCATTAGAGCGCAGTTGCTGCACATAAGGTGCATCAAAAAGTGACATTTTGCGGAGCCACAGCCGCTCCGTTTTCAGCTCTGGGAAAGGTTGAAATGAAATAGGAAGCATAATCTCCAAATTACTGAAAAACATGGATAAAAAGTAAGCTGGTGGGATAAGCAAAAAATGTCTTTTCCTGGTTCTATATGACCATGAAAAGAGGCATCTCCTGTCTTGTAAACATGCCTTGCATCAGACCTGCATTTATTCAGATTTCAAGTATCATTTCTCTCCTTAATCTTTTTCCATCACCGAAAAAAAGAAAACTTTTCAAAAGTTATGGCTGTAGCTTCGGAATGTTACGATACCAAAAATTAATTTGCCGCTTCGATAAACCCCTCCTGCAACAGGCATCCTCCTGGAAAAGAATCAATACCGCAATACACATAGCTTCTTCGATATTATCGAGGATTAGGTTTTATCTCGCACAATATCAGTATTGCCGCAGATACACAGCTTCTCTTTGTGCCATTGCGCTGGTGCCACAATGATACAGGAGAAAAAATCCTTGCGGTTACTGTTGATAGTTACGCGAGAGATAACAGGACATTAGCCGCTTTCGTTTTTGCATCATTTCCTGATCCAAAATAACACCTTCATTATTGCGTTCATACATACGTATTTTTAGTGTGAAAAAAGGGGTGCATACAGGAAATCCTATAAAAAAACCACCAAAAGCACGCTATATAAAAATCCATTGAACCAATTCCAAAATCAACACTATACCATTTATTCCTTATTATTTTGTTTTTTTTAGTGCTTCGGGTTTATGGGCGGCTATTTTTTTGCTCTTTTCAGTTTCAACCAAATATTCAGGATTCTTTTTCGATGCAGACACCTCATGGCTTCTAATTTTTGTGGGCGCTGTCAGTTTTTTGTTTACAATTCCTGAGGTTTTACCTTGCGAGGTTTGCCATTCCACTTTATCACCTTTTTTCAGGCTTTTTTTTGCCTTTGCCATAATAGAAGTTTTATAGTAAGTACAAAAAAGCTGCCGAAGTTCCAGAAACTTGAAAAGCAAAAAATCTTGAATGTCATTGTTTGATATTAATTCAAAATATCTGAGAGACTAAGATGAAAGCAAAAGTAGAAAAGCAATTAAAATTGGGGCTTCCATTTATAAGTATCTGTCAGTTTCATCACCTATTATGTTTATCAGCGAGCATAATAACCGTGGTTTTTAAAACAAGTCTACAATACTTTTTCTTATATCCTGATGGGCGTCATAAATTGGATAGGGTTTGTTTCCGGAGCGTTGTTCTCAACTGTCGTACGTCAGCTGAAAGTACAAGGTTTGGTTAAGTTTGTGGGCAAGTTTTTGTACTTCCTAGGGTGTTTTACCAGCGTGTGCACCGTGCAGCCGTTTGAAGTTATAAAAGTTCTCCCACTGGCTTAATCTTTCAATCAAATCCACATCGTCTTTGTAGGTTAGCAGCTGATAAAACGCCTGGTGGTCACTTAAGTGGGAACGCTCTGCTTTTCCACCTGAGTTGAGGAGTTCTTACTTTGATGTAGTGGTGCTCCATACCGAGATCTTCCACGTGCCAGTGAAATTTCGCCTGGAACTGGCGCCCTCTGTCGGTTCAAATGGTTTTGATGCGGAAAGGAAAGTATATAACTACGTAGTTAATAAATTTTATGGCGCTCGCCCCATTTAGTTGAGAATAGATTGGTAAGGCCCTGATGCGGGTGGCGTCATCGATGGCGGTGTACTGGAAACGTTTATATTCATTTTCTGCTAAAAGCTTCAGCAGCAACACTTTTACATCCACCTGCACGTGGTGACTAGCAAGAAATGACTTGTTGTACCGTTTTGAATGTAAAGCTCTCCCGCTTTCTTCGGCAGGCGTTCTATTCCAAATCGCTTCAGTATTCGAGAAACACTGGACTCTGAGATAATAATATCATGGTACCGCTCCAGGTACCATTTGATGCGCCAGGAGCCTGGGCGTATTCTTTGCGGAGCAATAGCACTTTTTCGATAACTTCTTCTTTAATCTTGCTGGGATGATTGTAGGCCACTGGATGGTTTTTCAATAGTCCATCTGTACCATCCTTGTCGAAGATTTTCTTCCAGGTGTAATACGTAGCCTTTGGCACATCAAACTCCTTCGCCTTTACTGGCAGATCGTGAGCGCCTGGCATATTCCACGACCTTCAGCTTTTTTCGCAGCTTTAAATACGCTTTTACGTCCTTGGTTAACTCTATAAAATACTATTTAAAGTTTTAAAAGAAACCGTCTACTAACGGTCTGACTTATCTACAGTAGTGAAACGTAAAACATGTAGGTTTCATCAACTGTTTATTTAAATCATATAAACCATCTTTATAAAATGCAGAATTGTATTGTTTCCTCCAAGTCAATTGGTTAAATGATACGACTTTCCTTGCAGCTGAATTTGTTCATGTATTGTAATGTCATTTGTTTAATTTAGCCATTCCCATCTTAGTTAAACCCTTAACTACATACCATGAAGAGCTCAGTTACTGAAAGGAACCATGTAAACATATTTGGAAAAGGAATGCAGCCCATGCTGTTCGCCCATGGCTTTGGCTGCGACCAGAACATGTGGCGCTATATTACACCTGCTTTTGAAAACGATTATAAAATCATTCTTTTTGATTATGTAGGTGCGGGCAAGTCGGCCAAAACCGCTTACAACGAAGAGCGCTACGCTTCACTGGAAGGCTATGCTCAGGATGTGCTGGAAATTTGCGAGGAGCTGCAGCTAAGTGATGTAGTTTTTGTAGGCCATTCCGTAAGTGCCATGATCGGTGCTTTGGCCGCTATTGAAGCGCCGCATTATTTTAGTCACCTGGTGATGGTAGGCCCTTCGCCCCGCTACATCAATGATGATGGTTACATCGGTGGTTTTGAACGAAAGGACATCGAAGGCCTGCTGGAAACGATGGAGAAAAACTATATCGGCTGGGCCAACTTTTTAGCCCCTAACATTATGGGCAATAAAGAACGCCCTGAACTGGGAGAAGAGCTCACCCAAAGCTTTTGCACGACGGACCCGGTTATTGCACACCAGTTTGCCAAAGCCACCTTTTTTTCCGACAACCGAAACGACATGAGTCAAGTAACCGTTCCTTCGCTGATACTCCAATGCTCTGAAGACATTATAGCACCATTGGAAGTCGGCGAGTATTTGAGCAAAACCCTTCCTAACAGCACGCTAAAGGTAATGAAGGCCACTGGCCATTGTCCGCATATGAGTGAACCCGAAGAAACCATTACATTAATCAAAGATTATCTATCTGTAGCTGCCTGATGGTAAATTATTTTGACGAAGCGCCTTGTATCTACTTTTCGCTGGCCGATGATGGAACCATTCTGGAGGTCAATCGGATGCTGTGCAAAAGCCTGGGTTACGAAAGGTCCGAACTCACCGGCCTTAAAAGTGATGTCCTATTTACCATACCCACCCGAATTTTTCAGCAAACCCATTTTTTCCCTTTATTGAAAATGCAGGGGCATGCAGAAGAGATATTTATCTCTCTTCGCAAAAAAAACGGCGACTATTTACCGGTGCTGATTAATGCAGAAAGAAAAATATTTGCAGATGGCACCGCCAGTTTGTATGTAGGCATCGTCGTTCACAACCGCCAGAAATTTGAAGAAGAACTCATAGCTGCTCGACATGCTGCCGAAAAGGCACTCAACGAAAACACGGCCCTAGTACAGGCCAGAGAGGAACTGCAGAAGCAAGCCGAAACCCTGGACCAGAAAATAAACATTGTAAATAAGCAAAACGAAGAACTGCGGCAGTTTAATCAGGTAGTAACGCATAACATACAAGAGCCACTGCGGAAGCTGTCCATTTTTTCAGGGCTGCTGGTAGAGGAAATGGATATACAAAGACAACAGGCCTTGGTTGAAAAAGTAAAAGGTGCGATGACTCAAATGAATATGGTTATTTCAGGCCTTCAGCAATATGTATGGTTGAACGAAGCACTGCTGAAGCTGGAATCACTGGACTTTGAGCAAATGCTACTAAATATCAAGAATAGGCTTGTAACAGAGCATCCGGCTGTAGAACTGGTGCTGCAAACAGGCAGCCTGCCCCCTTTTGAAGGCGACCGCGCACAGATAGAGCTGCTTTTTTATCAATTGCTGTATAATGCCATTCGTTTTCGCAAAGAAACCGGCAAAGCTTTTGTACGTATTACAGCCAGTGAAGTGCGGCATAACCGGTTTCGGCATGTAGAAGGCAAGTACAAATATGATTATTATTTAAGAATACAGGTTCAAGACGGCGGGATTGGCTTTGATGATAATTATAAGGACCAAGCATTTGAACTATTTAAACGCCTGCACAAACAGAGCGGCCGGGGCGTCGGTCTTGCCTTATGTAAAAAGGTGACAGATAACCACCAGGGCGATATTTCCATCAGTAGTAAAATGGGTGAAGGCACCGTTGTAAACGTTCTTCTGCCATTACACCATGTTAGCACCAACATTGTTTAATGAAGATGTAGAAACAGGGGACATCATTAAAAGAATTTTGCAAAGGAGCACGATTGGAGATTTTCAATTATTGAAGATGATTCTGATGATAGTGAACTATTGGTAGATGCCTTACAAACCATTTATCCTGACGTGGAAATAAAGCTGGTAGAGAGCAGTGTAGAAGCATTGGATTACCTAAACCAGCAGTTAGCTTCTAGTCACACCTGCCTTGCCTGATAGTGTTAGTTTTGAATATGCCTTATATGGAGGGTAAAGCCACATTCCATGTATTAATTTTATGCATCTGTATCGCAAAACGAAAAGAGCCTCATAAGTGTTTGACTTACAAGGCTCTTTTTTTGTTTCTTGCGGACTGGACGGGACTCGAACCCGCGACCTCCGCCGTGACAGGGCGGCATTCTAACCAACTGAACTACCAATCCGTTTGTTGTTGGGGTGGCAAAGATAAGAGATTTCTAAATTATCAAACAAAAATTTTCCGCATTTTTTTTCAACTTTTATTTCCCTTGTTTACAGTCGTTTATCTTTGGCACTTTAAAATTGCTGCATGCTTAAAGTTGGTGTTTTCGGAACCGGACATTTGGGAAAATTTCATTTAAACAACTGGAAAGAAATAGCAGGTGTTGAACTGGTTGGCTTTTTCGACCCTAACGATGAAGCTGCCGAACAGGTAGCCGCCACCTATAACCTAAAACGCTATACGAACGATGAGGAACTAATGGATGACTGCGACATTATTGATGTTGTGGCACCTACCAACCACCACTTTGTCATCTGCCAAAAGGCCATTCGAAAAGGGAAACATGTATTTGTAGAAAAGCCACTGGCCAATACTGTTGAAGAAGCGCAGCAACTCGTCAAACTTGTTAAAGAATCAGCCATCAAGCTGCAGGTAGGTCATGTGGAGCGTTTCAACCCCGCGTTATTATCGGTAGACAGCACCAACCTTAACCCCATGTTCATAGAAGTGCACCGCCTGGCCCAATTTAACCCACGGGGTACTGAGGTGAGTGTAATATTAGATCTGATGATTCATGATATTGACATTATCCTAAGCATCGTTAAAAGCGGCGTCAAAAATATTTCAGCAAGCGGTGTAGCGGTGCTAACCGATACGCCGGACATTGCCAATGCCCGCATCGAATTTGACAACGGCTGCGTGGCCAACCTTACATCAAGCCGCATTTCCATGAAAAAAATGCGGAAAATAAGATTGTTTCAAAAAGATGCTTACATAGGTATCGACTTCCTCAATAAAAAAACAGAGATCATAAAACTTAAAGAGGAAGGAGAAGAAAATGTTTTTGCCTTTGATATAGAAACCGGCAGCGGCACCAAAACCATAGCTATAGCCAACCCGCAGGTGCCAGAGGTAAACGCCATTAGGCGGGAACTAGAAGAATTTGTAGCTGCTATTCAGAATAACACACGCACCAGGGTCAATGAAATAGATGGACTTTCGGCCATGGAAGTAGCGCATCATATTTTGCAAAAAATTAATCAAAATCTGTCCGCCCCATAACTGCATGCTCCATCAAAAGGAAATTAAGACGTTTTGGTATGCCATCAGCGACCTGGTAACAACAGCCCTGGCCTGGGCAATTTTTTTTATGGTGCGCAGTCATTTGTTGTTACACGCAACAAGTCAAACACCTGTGGCAAGCGACCCCAACTTCTGGCTGGGCATTTTTACCATTCCTTTTGGCTGGCTGACACTTTATGCACTCACAGGCAGCTATCTGCACCTTTACAAGAAATCAAGGTTAAAAGAGCTGACAAAAACACTTGCAGGGAGCCTTGCCGGTTCTATCGTTTTGTTTTTTCTGCTTCTGTTAGATGATGTAGATGGCAATTACCAATATTACTATGTTGCTTTTGCTATTTTATTTATCCTCAACTTCATTTTTACTTTTCTGGGTCGCCTGCTTATTTTAACCAAGGCCAAAAGGCAGATCAATAGCGGTGAGGTTAGCTTTAATGCGCTGGTAGCAGGTAATGCCTCCAATGCCCACAACATCTATAACGAAACCCAAAAAAAACTTAGAAATGAAGGCTATGCCTTTAAGGGCTTTGTAAACCTGAATGGTGCTGCTGTTTCAACACATAGCCCACTACCCTGCCTGGGACAGGCTGCCGAACTGGAAAACATTATTGACACACACCATATTAAAATGGTGATTGTTGCTACCGACAGAAGTGAAAAGCCCCTGATGGAAAAACTAGTGGAGCGCCTGAGCGAAAAAGATGTAGAAATTAAAATTCAGCCCGACACCATCGATATTCTTTCCGGTTCTGTAAAAGCCAGTAATGTGCTGGGCCCTGTACTGATTGATATTAAAACAGGATTGATGAGCGACTGGCAGCAAAACGTTAAGCGCTTTATCGATTTTATTGTTGCTTTCACAGCTTTTATTTTGCTTTTACCACTGATGCTTTACATTGCCCTGCGCGTGCGGTTGTCTTCCTCCGGCCCTATCTTTTACAAGCAGCAACGTATGGGTTACAAAGGCAAGCCCTTTACCATGTATAAGTTCAGAAGCATGTATACCAATGCAGAAGATGCCGGCCCGCAGCTTTCATCCGACCACGACCCGCGCATTACAAAGTGGGGAAAGATCATGCGCAAGTGGCGACTTGACGAATTGCCGCAACTTTGGAACATACTTCGTGGCGATATGAGCCTGGTAGGCCCGCGGCCGGAGCGTGCCTTTTTCATTCAGAAAATTGTGCAGCAATATCCTTATTACAATTACCTGCTAAAAGTAAAACCGGGGCTTACCTCCTGGGGCATGGTGCAGTTTGGCTATGCCGAAAATGTGGACCAGATGATTGAGCGCAGCAAATTTGACCTAGTGTATATTGAAAACGTTTCGCTGCTGCTGGATTTTAAAATAATGATACATACCCTGCGCATTATTTTTGGCGGAAAAGGAAAATAAAACATTTTGTCCGCTTATTTCTCATTGCCGCTTTCCCATTTTAAATTTGAACAAACAACTTCTTTTGAAAAACGTCTATTTTTCCTTTTGGCTTCTTTTTGTTGTAAACATTGCCAGCGCTCAATACTGGCAGCAAACCGTGCACTATAAAATTGACGTACAGTTGCATGCGGCTGAAAAATCGCTAACAGGTTTTGAAGAAGTAACGTATATCAACCATTCGCCCGATACACTGCGCTATATTTGGTTTCACCTCTGGCCCAATGCTTACAAAAACGACCAGACCGCATTCAGCAATGGCATGCTGGAAGAAGGCAACACCGATTTTTATTTTTCTACTAAAGAGCAAAGAGGCTACATCAACCGGCTCGATTTTAAAGTTGAAGGAATCACTGCGCAAACGGAAGACCACCCCGAACATATAGACATTATAAAAGTGCTGTTACCAAAGCCGCTTGTTCCGGGTCAGCAGGTAATTATCACCACGCCTTTTCATGTTAAACTGCCTTACAACTTTTCGCGCAGCGGCTGGGATGGCAAAAGCTTTCAGCTGACACAATGGTACCCAAAAGCGGCCTTGTACGACGCTAATGGCTGGCACCCGATGCCCTATCTCAGCCTTGGCGAATATTACAGCAATTTTGGCAATTACGATGTAACCATAACCCTGCCCAAAGAACATGTGGTGGCCGCAACAGGCGATCTGCAAACAGCATCTGAAATAGATTGGATAAAATCGCGAAGCGATTATACACCTAAAAAAGTGTTGGCAACACCCAAAAAGTACGGGCCCAAAACCAAAAACTTAAAAGGAAAAACAGACGTTTCAGCAACAGAAGCTACACCGTTAAAAACAATTCGATACTTACAGCAGCAGGTACACGATTTTGCTTTTTTCACCAATCCGGATTTTATTGCACAAAGTGATACCTGTATATTGTCATCAGGTAAAGTGGTGCAAGTATTTTCTTATTTTACCCAACAGCATCAATCAAATTGGAAATATAGTTTACAGTTTACGAAAGATGCCCTTCGGTTTTATTCAAAAGAAGTAGGAGAATATCCTTATAATACAGTGAGCGTAGTGCAGGGTCCGCTAAGTTTTGGTGGTGGTATGGAGTATCCTACCATTACGGTAATAGCACCTACTCCCACACTTAAAGTTCTTGATGTAATTATCGCACATGAAGTGGGTCACAACTGGTTTCAAGGGGCGCTTGCCAGCAACGAGCGCGCCCATCCCTGGATGGATGAAGGCTTTAATTCTTTTTACGAAAAAAAATACACTGAGATTAAATATGGACCTCAACCACGATGGGAACATTTGTTGTTAGCCACAAAATCGCATTTCAGAAAAGACCAGCAAATAGGTACGCACTCCACCGATTTTGAACCCACCAATTACCTTTTAAGCAGCTACCAAAAAACAGCAGAATGGCTACAATCGATTGAAAAAAAATTGGGTGGAGAAAGATTCAGGCAAATGATGCAATCCTATTTTTCGCAATGGCAATTCCGGCATCCGCAACCGGAGGATTTCAGAAGTATTTTGCAACAATACCTGCCCAATGCAGACAGCACGTGGAAGCAATTATACCAAACAGGATTAACAACTACCGCTTCATCAAAACGTCTCCAATTCCTTTCACCTTTGGCACCAGCCACCATTACACGCTACCTGCAGCAGCCCTCAAAATACAGTTTGCTCATCTCACCAGCAGCCGGCTTCAACAAATACGACGGGTTAATGATAGGTGGCTTGGTTACTAACTACAAACTGCCGCCAAATGCCTTTCAATACCTGTTCATTCCTTTGTATGCTACCACTTCAAAACAAGTAAATGGTATTGGTAAAATAAGCTACCGTACATTTCCTGCACAACATTTTCAGCAGATAGAATGGAGCTTACAAGGCGCCCGATTTTCCAAAAATCACCAGCTGGACAGCAACGGTCAAAAGGTTTTCGAGACGTTTTTCAAATTAGCGCCCGCTATAAAAGCCACACTTAAAGCTGGTGCAAAAGATAGCCGTGAAAGATGGATAGAAGCGCGCCATTTTATGATTCGAGAAAAAGATTTCAGTCACTACTCCATGAAATCTACAGACAGTATTCTTTATGTAGACAGCCTGCAAACTTCATCGCGTTATATCAACCAGCTAACTTATGCTGTACAGGATTACCGCGCTTTGTATCCTTACAATTATCAGTTACAATTACAACAAGGGAAAGGCTTTTACCGTATCAATTTTACAGGCAATTATTTTTTCAATTATGGTAAAGATGGCGGCGCGAATGTGCGCTGGTTTGCTGCGCATTTCGGTTTTATCGGGAAAGAAAAAAACAACTTCTCCACAGCTCTTTATCAACCCAAACTGCTGGGCGTAACCGGCGAGGAAGATTTTACATATAGCAATTACTTTGTAGGTCGCACTGCATCAGCCGCCAACGACAATTCTATTATTGAAAATAGTGGCCTGGCGGCACAGCAGATTATGCTGAGGGATGGTGCCTTTAAGCTCCGGCTAGATCAGTTTGAATTTTTGCAAGGTCGCTCTCAAAAGTGGGTAGCAGCACTCAACTTCAACACTACCCTGCCGCAGCAATTGTTACCCTTTAAAAATCCTTTCAAGCTGTTTTTAGATGTTGGTACTTTTGCAGAAGCCTGGAAAGAAGATGCCACCATCAGCCGCTTTTTGTATGTTGGCGGGCTTCAGCTTTCGCTCTTTAATAATGCATTGAACATATATGCACCGCTTGTTTACAGCAGCGACTTTCGTGAGAATTTGAAATCGGTGCCCGAACAAAATACGTTTGCCAAAAAACTTATCTTCAGCATCGATTTCAGCCAGCTCTCATTAAAAAACCTGACCAGCAACCAGTTCCATTTTTGATGAAAGATATAAGCTACATAAAAAGAAAAGACCTGAATATCAGCAAGTGGGATGCCTGTATAGATGGTGCCGAAAATGGGCTAATTTATGGTTACAGCTTTTACCTTGATGCCATGTGTGACAACTGGGACGCGCTGGTGATGGGCGACTATGAAGCCGTGATGCCATTACCCTGGAGAAAGAAATGGGGTTTTAAATACGTGTATCAGCCTTTTTTAACACCTCAATTAGGCATATTCGGCATAAATATAGATAAAGAGGTAGTAAAAGCTTGTTTATTGTCAATTCCCGAAAAATTTAAGTTCTGTGAGATTAACTTAAATTTCGGTAACGATTTCGTAATTCAAGATTTTGATATGGTTAGAAGGCCAAATTACTATTTGAATTTGAATAAATCATATACTGAAATTAAAACTAAGTATCGAAAAAATCATATCCGAAATTTAAATAAAGCTATTCAATCTGATTGCAGGTTTGAAAAAAATATACCATTTGATGATGTTGTAAAACTGGCAAAAGTACAGTTACGACAGTATACTAGATTGAATAATCAAGATCTACAGAAATTTTCAGCACTTTGCCGCAATTTAAAAAATCAGAATAAAGCACAAACTATCGGTGTTTTTCATAACACAAAATTACTTTCCGGTGCTATATTTTTCTATCATTCTAATAAAGTATACTACATACTTGCTGGAAACAGTATTGAATCTAAAAAAATCGGTGCTTCACCATTTCTTATAGATTCTTTTATTAAAAATTGGGCAGAATCAGACTTTACATTAGACTTTGTTGGATCAAGTATTCTATCCATTGCCACTTTTTATAAAGGATTTGGCGCAGTAAAACGTTTTAATACTTCTGTCAAATTGAATAAGTTACCTACACCCATAAAATGGCTTAAAAAATAATATACGACAGATATTATAACTCTATGTGTTCATACTCTATAATTAGAAATGAATTTTATAAACTGACTACATCTTGCAAAAAATTTCAATAGTCCTTCCTTTTATTTCATGAACTTCTTTTTCAAATTGAAATGCATGCATAAATTCATGAAATTTTAATTCATATTTAAATGAATAATTAAAACGAGCCTCAGGTGTAATAGAATTAAGATGTTTAATACATTTTAAGGTTTCGTTTAAGAATTCAGGTAAGATTGCCTCAAAGGAAACTAACGGTACTTTTGTAGTTAAACCTTTCAAAACTTCTTCTTCATGTCCTTCTACATCTATTTTAATGAACGATGGACACCCAAATTCTTCTATCAACTTATCGATAGTAATTGTTTCAATTAAAACACTATTCTTACAATAACTCTTTCCTACTGTATTATTTTCCTCACGTATCTTTTTCCATTTTCGACTTAAAGTACCAAATGCATGGTCCATTTTGCTTTCAAAAAACTCTCTTTTACCATCCTTGCTGCTTGCAGCTTTATCTATCAAATGCAATTCTTTTTCCTTCGCAAATCGAGCTTTCAAAATAGCTACATTCCTAGGCGAAGGTTCAATTGCAACTACTGAATAACCCATATCCAAAAATATCTGACTTAAAAATCCTTCATTAGCTCCTACATCAATAATGATTCTTAAAGGGTATTGCTCTATAATAGATTCGTATAAATGCTTTTGCCTCTTAAGAAGTTTGGCTACATCTTGTCTTAGAAGTAACCATACTATTAAAGTTGGTGTTGCAAATCTGACTTTTAAGTACCAAGGTTGTTTCTCTAAAAAAACTTTTAAGTATTTGAAAAACTCTTTTATTACTATTGCCATATTAAACCTTTACCTCTTCCAGTAACGCTTCTGCTATTTGCAGGTCAATAGGCCTTGTGATTTTGATGTTGTGTTCTTCGCCGGGAACTAATGAT
>CBDTUH010000055.1:0-14183 GCA_965363375.1 uncultured bacterium | reverse complement strand
AGCCGGCCAAAGCCATCAATCCGCCAGCAAAACGGGCCACCCCGTTTCTTTCAAATACAAAAGGGGAATCAAGCTTTACTTGATAAAACACTACAAACCCCAGGGTGGCAAAGGCAAAAAGTGTATAAAACAAGCGATAATACTTAAAATTGTTGCCCAGGCGCGCGGCCAGCTTTTGCTTTAAGCCGGCACCGGCCAGCACACTGTGCAGCACACAAAAAAGCAGCCATGCCAACGCTAAATACAGGTGTTGCAGAACCATGCTTAAAATTACGGCATTCCTATGTGGCCGAAGCAATTATAAGGAGATTATATTTGCGGCATGAGACCGACCGAGGACAGTTACCGACACAAAGGATTACGCAAAAAGCTTACAGAAATTGTGGCGCAAAAAGGCATCACCGACGAAAAAGTGCTCCATGCCATTAATAAAATACCCCGTCATTTTTTTTTAGACTCTGCTTTTGACGAAGTAGCCTATGAAGACCGTGCTTTTCCCATTGCCGAAAAACAAACCATCTCGCAACCCTATACCGTGGCGTATCAAACTCAACTGCTGGAGGTAAAACCTTTTTTGAAGGTTTTGGAAATTGGCACCGGCAGCGCCTACCAGGCTACCGTACTGGCCGAACTGGGCGCACAGGTATACACCATCGAAAGGCAAAAGAAACTTTTTGACAGCAACAAAAGCTTTGCCTACCTGAAAAAATATCCCAACATTAAATTCTTTTACGGAGACGGTTTCGAAGGGTTACCTACCTATGCACCGTTTGACCGCGTACTGATAACTGCCGCTGCGCCCGAAGTGCCGCCAAAATTGGTAGCTCAAATGAAAGTAGGGGGCATGATGGTGATTCCGGTAGGAACCGGCGATGTACAGGTAATGAAACGCCTTACCAAATTAGATGACGGCAGCCTGAAAGAAGAAGTGTTCGACCGTTTTTCGTTTGTGCCCATGCTGGGCGGTAAAAAAGAATAAAGCACTACCATATTTGCGCACATCTTATTATCTTACAGGTCACTGACTGTCTATGCGAACCATACCTTTTATTTTTTCCCTGATTATTACCGGCGCCTTACTGTTTGCACTGCACCACAAATGGGCAGGCATACCGCCATTGGGTAAATTTTTGAGCCCGCAGCAGGGTTTTTGGCAAAACGCCGAAGCGGCGGATCATGATTATAACGAAAACCTCGTATTCAAAGACCTGAAAGGGAAAGTGCAGGTGTATATTGACGACCGCCTGGTGCCGCACATTTTTGCCGAGCAGGAGAGCGACGCCTATTTTGTACAAGGCTTTTTACATGCCAAGTTCCGGCTGTGGCAAATGGAGTTTCAAACCATGGCCGCTGCAGGCCGCATATCCGAAATATTGGGAGGCGATGAAAACTTTATCCGTTACGACCGCGAACAGCGCCGCTTAGGCATGGTGTATGGCGCCGAAAATGCGGTTAAAGGAATGGAAGCCGATCCTGCATCCAAAATGGCGGCCGACGCTTATACCGCGGGCGTCAATGCATACATCAACACACTAACGGAAAGCACGCTGCCGCTGGAGTATAAACTGCTGGATTATAAGCCGGAACAATGGAGCAACTTAAAGATCGGCTTGTTTTTAAAGCAGATGAGTAAAGACCTGGCCGGCTATGAGCGCGACCTGGAATTTACCAACACCAAAGCGGTAATGAGCACCAACGACTTGAACGTGCTTTACCCGCAACTTTCCGATTCTACCGTGCCCATCATTCCGGAAGGAACCCTGTTTGCGCAACCTGGCATTGTTCCTCAAAAACCTGCCACGGCCGATTCGCTTTACTTCAATTGGGATACTACCGTGCAGGCAATGGAATTGAACAAGCCAAACCGGTACAACGGCAGCAACAACTGGGCGGTCAGCGGACAAAAAACAGCATCAGGCGCGCCTATTTTAAGCAACGATCCGCATTTGGGTCTTTCGTTGCCTTCTATTTGGTACGAAATGCAGATCAGCACGCCCTACTTCAATGCCTACGGTGCTACATTTCCCGGCTCGCCTTCTGTCATCATTGGTTTTAATGACAGTATTGCTTTTGGTTTTACCAATGCCATGCGCGATGTAAAAGATTATTATGCCATTAAATTTAAAGATGAAACCAAGCGCGAATACTGGTTTGACAGCACCTGGATGCCGACCGACATCCGCATTGAAAAAATAAAAGTAAAAGGCGGCTCCACTGTTTTAGATACGGTAGCCTACACGGTGTTTGGCCCGGTGATGTACGATAACAGTTTTGTAAAAGGCGTAACTGAAAACAAAGCACTGGCCGTTCGCTGGACGGCGCACGATGTTTCGAACGAAGGTTTGATGTGGGTAAAACTGAACCGCGCCAGAAATTATGATGAGTATCTAGAAGCTATTAAAGATTTTCAAACACCGGGGCAAAACATGTTGTTTGCCTCTAAAAGCGGTGACATTGCTATTTGGCAGCAAGCTAAGTTCCCGGCGCAGTGGGAAGGGCAGGGTATGTATATAATGCCCGGCGAGGACAGCAGCTATATGTGGCAGGGCTATATTCCGCAGGCAGAAAACCCACACATCATAAATCCGCCAAGTGGTTTTATACAAAGCGCCAACCAACGCCCGGTTGATTCTACCTATCCTTATTTTATTCCGGGCAACTATGCATCGCCGCGGGGCGTTACTATTCACAACCGACTGGTGCAATGGCAAAGTGGCATTACACCACAACATATGATGCAGTTGCAAAACAATAACTTTGATGGCTTTGCCGCCGATGCGCTTCCGCTGATGCTCATGTATGTGCAAACCCAAAACCTGGATGATAAATCAAAAGGATTTTTAGACGTTTTGGGCCGCTGGGATTATGTAGCCACCGCCGATGCTATTGAACCCACCCTTTTCCGCGGCTGGTGGGACAGCCTGGAAAGTTATATCATCAATGATGAAATGGCGGCCATAAAAGGAGCACGCGTTTTACCCGATGAACAAACATTACTGGAACTGCTGCTGAAAGATTCGGCCAATAAATTTGTAGACAATATCAACACCACTGAAAAAGAAAACCTGCAGCAACTGGTAACAAAAGCGTTTACAGACGTTTCTGCACAACTGCAAAAAAGCGAAAAGGACAATGGCCTGTTGTGGTGGAAACAAAAGAATACTACCATTTACCACCTGTTGCGCAATTCGGTAATGCCATGGGCACGTGGCGGCCTGCACAATGGTGGCTGGAAGAGTGCACCTAATGCCATTTCGCACAGCCACGGGCCCAGCTGGCGCATGATTGTGCACCTGACAACGCCTACTGAAGCTTACGGTGTGTACCCCGGCGGGCAAAACGGTAACCCCGGCAGCCCTTACTACGACAATTTTATTGATACCTGGACGGCCGGCAAATATTACAACCTCTGGCTGATGAAGCGGGAAGAAAAAGAGGACAAGCGCATTAAGTGGACCATGCAATTTACCAACGCCTAAACTACAGATATGAGATTATTATTGGCTGTATTATTAACTGCATTGCTTTCTTTTATTGCCGGCTTATACTTGCCGTGGTGGAGCATTGCACCCATTGCTTTTTTGGTAGCCCTATTGTTAGGGCTGGGCGTGGGCCGCGGCTTCCTGGCCGGTTTCCTTGGTGTATTTTTATTGTGGGCGGTGCTGGCACTTTGGGTTGATATTAAAAACAACAGTGTTCTTTCCAACAAAATGGCGCAGCTGTTTCCGCTGGGTGGTTCATCTATTCTGCTGATATTAGTAACGGCGCTTGTAGGAGCTTTGGTAGGCGGCTTTGCAGCCATGGCGGGTGGCTCGCTGCGGCCTGCTGCACGAAGAAGGGTTTATTAAAATAAAAAGCATTTCGTTTCGTTGTATGAACATCAAAAGGAAAAACAGACGTTTTAGATTATGACCGTAGAGTGTATGTGCCTCGATGACAGCAACAAGCCGAAAGAAATTCCTGACCACCTCTGGGTGAAGCGGGGCCATATCTATCACATCACGGCCGTTTACTGGCACCCCAAACAAAAAGTAGAGGGAGTGGATTTGTTGGAGATAGCCCTCGATGAAAGCTGCGACCCTTACGAAACCTACCAGCTTAGGCGCTTTGGCTTCAAGCAGGAGGACTTGGAAAAACTGTGGGAGCTTATACGCATCTGCAACGAGCTGGATGACGTTGACGTGGCGGCCCTGATGAAAGAGACCGAGCATTTTAATTTAGTGGAACAATAATTAAAAACCCCCGAGCAATTCGGGGGTTTTCTTTTTTAATCAGCCAGCTCAACCCTGACTTTTTTGGGGTCGTTGTTTGACATCTTCTGCACCACGTCGTATATCTTTCCGCTCTTGTCTATATAATAGGTTGTTGTGTAATTGGTGTCATGGCCGTAGCTTCCGTACTGGGCAGCACGCCGCTTGGTGTAGGACAGCATCACACCGCCGGAGCCGTCCTCGTAGGTCTGGTCGGGTATGCCACGCTCGCGTAGCAGTTCAGCTTTGGTTCTGCCCACCCATGGGTCACCCTGCGCCAGCTGCTGGGCCGTGCAGGAAGCAAAGAAGATAACAACGATGCTCAGGATAATTGCTCTCATAAGAAAAGTTTTGAGTCGCTAATGTAATAACTCCCTTTCAAAAACAATACCCGCACCGTAAATTTGCAGCCGGAGGACGCCCGAGTACAGCAAATCCCGGCGTCACAAAAACGTCACACATCACAGAAAGCAGTTTATAACTAATTGATTAACAACCTAATTATAAAATAGTACGGACTTTCTATAAGCGTCCTTAAAATTTCAAAAAAGTATGGCTTTATTACACAACCGCGTCTCCCAGAAAGAGCTGAAGGAGCGCCTGATGCAGGAAACCGAATCCCGCACCACTATTTCCTTTTACCAGTATTTTCCCATAGAGGATCCTGAACAGTTTCGAGATGAATTATATATTCACCTCAATGCGCTAAAAGTTTTTGGCCGCATTTATGTGGCGCACGAAGGCATCAATTCACAAATTTCTGTTCCGGCTTCCAACTTCGAAGCTTTAAAAACTTATCTCTATTCCATTGAACCACTCAACGGCTTGCGCCTGAATATTGCGGTAGATGATGATGGCAAATCATTCTGGGTATTAAAAATAAAAGTGCGCGAAAAGATTGTGGCCGATGGCATTGAGGATCCCACTTTTGACATGGCCAACCGTGGTAAATATGTAAATGCAACTGCATTCAACGAATTGACTAAAGACCCTGACACCATTGTGGTGGACATGCGCAACCATTACGAATACGAAGTGGGCCATTTTGAAGGTGCCATTGAAGTGCCTTCCGATACCTTCCGCGAGCAGTTGCCCATGGCGGCCGATATGTTGAAAGATGCCAAAGACAAAAACATCATTATGTATTGCACGGGCGGCATCCGCTGCGAAAAGGCCAGTGCTTACATGCTGCACCAGGGTTTTAAAAATGTATTTCACCTCGAGGGTGGCATTATCAATTATGCCAACCAGATAAAAGATGCTGGTTTGCCCAATAAGTTTAAGGGTAAAAATTTTGTGTTTGACAACCGCCTGGGCGAGCGCATCACCGAAGAAATTATTGCCAAATGCCACCAGTGCGGCAAGCCTGCCGATACGCATGTAAACTGTGCCAACGAAGGCTGCCATTTACTTTTCATTCAATGCGAAAATTGTAAAAAGGAATGGGATGGCTGTTGCAGTAAAGACTGCCAGGATTTTATTCACCTGCCTATTGAGCAGCAAAAAGAAATGCGCAAAGGTATTGACAAAGGCCGCAATATTTTCAACAAATCGCGCAAACGACTTCGGCCACGACTGAATGAAACGGAGTAGAAGAATTACGAAATAATATATAGAAATAATCAGAAATGCAGTCTTTTTCAGGCTGCATTTTTTGTAAACAGGTAAAAGGGAAAAGAGACGTTTGGGCATTCGTCAGAATCCCGTTATCATTCATTAGTATATCAACAGATAAATTTAAAAGGGAAAGGAGACGTTTGTCGCTATACGCGTTTTCATCTTTTTTTCTGTTCGAAATATGTAAAAGGAAAAAGAGACGTTTTAGAACTTAAGACACTTTCATATTTTCTATGGCGGCTGTAATGCGCGTGATGGTTTCCGCATCGGTCAGTTGCTCGCGCTGAAAGGCGGTGCCGGTTACTTTTTCAAACAACTCAATATAGCGGTCGGAAATGGTAGCCACCCATTCGTCGGTCATGGTTGGCACGGTTTGCCCTTCCTTGCCCATAAATTCGTTGGCAATCAGCCATTCGCGCACAAACTCTTTACTCAACTGCCGCTGCTTTTCACCGCGCTGCTGCCGCTCTTCAAAGCCTTCTGCATAAAAGTAGCGCGAGGAATCAGGCGTGTGTATTTCATCCATCAATACAATCTCGCCATTGCGTTTTCCAAATTCATATTTCGTATCTGCTAAAATCAAACCTTGCTTTTGCGCCAATTCATTTCCCCTTTTAAAAAGCGCCAGTGCATACTTTTCTATTTGCTGCCACTCCTTTTCTGTTGCCAGGTCCTGCTCTAAAATTTGGGCAACCGAAATATCTTCATCGTGCCCTTCGGCCGCTTTGGTCGAAGGTGTAATAATAGGTTCGGGAAAAGCATCGTTCTCCGCCATTCCGTCGGGCATGAGCACACCGCACAAAAGGCGCTGTCCATTATTATAAGTACGCCAGGCGTGCCCGCACAGGTGGCCGCGCACTACCACTTCTACTTTAAAAGGCTCGCAGCGGTAACCTACCGATGCATTGGGCGCCGGCGCTGAATAAAGCCAGTTGGGGCAAACGTCTTTAGTGGCATTGAGCATATAAGCAGCCAGCTGGTTCAGCACCTGCCCCTTGTAGGGAATGGGTTTAGGCAAAATAACATCGAACGCCGAAATGCGATCCGACACCAGCATGACCAGTATATTATCATCAATGGTGTAAACATCGCGAACCTTGCCTTTGTAAAATGCTGTCTGACCGGGAAACTGAAGTGGTGCCATAAGTCAAAATTAGGCAACAGATTCAAAACGTCTTCAAACCCTTTTAAAGAAGAAATCAACATTTTAGTTAATCAAATAAAGAAAATTTAAAAATAACATTGGTATTCCTTATTTTTCAGCCGGAATTGACCTTGATCAATTCATTAAAGTACCATTAATGATTGCTGCCAAGGTTATTCAATGCCATCCCAATAAAGGATGGCTATTGTATCTAACCAAAAATTTCATTTTATGAGAAAAAGCCTGCTACAAAGTTTTGCATTGCTTTTAACCCTTTTTGTTTCTTCCTTTGCCTTTGCACAAAATGTTACATTAACAGGCTCCGTAAAACATGCGGTTACCGGTGCAGGTGTGCCTTCTGTTTCTGTTACGGTTAGGGGCAGCACCGCAGGTGCTTTAACAGACGAGAGTGGAAATTTTAGTGTGGTGGTTTCCAAACTGCCGGCAACTTTATTATTTACATCCGTTGGTTTTGAAACCGCTGAAGTAGAAGTGACAACTGCGGCTACGCCCATTTCGGTAAGCTTTGTTCCTGGTTCATCGCTGGGGCAGGAGGTGGTGGTTTCTGCCTCGCGTGTGGCAGAGCGCTTCCTGGAGTCGCCAGTATCAATTGAGCGTGTAAGTGCACGCAACATTGTTAATGCCGCTGCACCCAGTTATTACGAAACGGTTCAAAACCTGAAAGGCGTAGACCTTACTACGTCATCGTTGATGTTTAAAACCATCAGTACACGTGGCTTTAACGGTTCGGGTAACCTGCGTTTTAACCAGTTGGTTGATGGTATGGATAACCAGGCACCGGGCTTGAATTTTTCTGTAGGCAATACCTTAGGCCCAACAGAATTGGATGTGGATAATATGGAGTTGCTGCAAGGTGCTTCTTCGGCCCTTTACGGTTCGGGCGGTATGAATGGTACGCTATTGATTAATTCTAAGAATCCGTTTAAGTACGAAGGCCTGAGCCTGCAGGTTCGCCAGGGAGTTATGCATATAGATGAAAGACAGCGTTCCGCATCACCTTATTATGACTGGGCATTGCGTTATGGTAAAAAAGTTTCAGAAAAATTTGCCTTTAAAATTGGCGGACAATTTACCAAAGCAAACGACTGGCAGGCAAATGACACCCGCAACCTGTTGCGCAACAACGTGGACAGTAAATTAAAAGAAGGTGACCGTCAAACGGATCCTAACTATGATGGCGTGAACGTTTTTGGCGACGAAGCCAGCGCCAGCATGGGTGCTTTTGCACAGGCCATCTTATTTCAGGGTGCGCAGCAAGCTACACCAGTTGTAACACAGCAAATTGCACAACAATGCGGATGCACACCTACAGCGGCACAAGTGCAAGCAGGTGTTGCGCAGTTCTTGTCTACAAATCCACAAACACGCCCATTCTTTTTAGGTTCACAAAATAATTTGTTTGGTAACCAATTTGTAAGCCGTACCGGTTATGATGAAGAGTACCTCGTAGATTACGATGCGTTTAACCTGAAAGTATCTGGTGGTTTGTATTATCGTATCACACCAAGTGTGGAAGCTTCGCTGATTGGTTACTGGGGTACTGGTACCACTGTTTATACCGGTGCTGACAGGTATGCTTTAAAAAACCTGGTAATGGGCCAGTATAAAGCCGAGGTAAAAGGTAATAACTGGTTTTTAAGAGGTTATACAACTCAGGAAAACTCAGGAGATTCTTATACTGCAACAACAGCTGCTGTTGCTGTTAACCGTGCCTGGAAAAGCGATCAAAACTGGTTTGCTACTTACACAGGTACCTATGCCGGTGCACGCCTGCAGGGTGCACCCGATGCGCAGGCGCATGCTGCCGCTCGCAATGCAGCCGATGCCGGACGTTTTTTACCGGGCACACCAGAATTTCAACAGGCATTTGACAATGCTGTAAGCATTCCTATCAGTAAAGGCGGTGCCAAGTTTGCCGATAAAACGGACCTATACCATGCAGAAGGACAGTACAATTTTGCCAACGAAATTAATTTTGCTGAAGTAATTGTGGGTGCTTCTTTCCGCCAGTACTCATTAAATTCTCAGGGAACCATTTTCGCGGATACAACAGGCCGTATTGCCATTAACGAATTTGGTGGTTATGTACAGGCTTCCAAATGGTTGTTTAACGATGTAGTAAAGCTGACAGCTTCTGGCCGTTACGATAAAAACGAAAACTTTGAAGGCCGCTTTACGCCTCGTGCCACAGCACTTGTAAAAGTTGCTAAAGACAATAACATTCGTTTGTCTTACCAGCAGGCGTATCGCTTTCCTTCTACTCAAGACCAGTGGATTAACCTGCAAACACCAGCCAGCCGACTGATTGGTGGTTTGCCCGATTTTATTACGCATTTTAGATTTAACGAAGCACCTGCTTATACTGCTGAAAGCATTGTAGCTTACCGTGCATCGGTAGGCAGCGGCGCACCAAACCCAACTTTGCTGAAAGCAGCCGAGTTTAAAACAGTAAAACCTGAAATAGCCAACTCTTACGAAATTGGTTACCGTGGTTTGCTGAGCAAGCGCTTTTTGATTGATGCATACGGTTACTACAGCCAGTACAAAGATTTTATTGCCCGCGTAGCGGTGGGTCGTGGTCAAAGTGCCAGCACCAATCCTGCGGTTTCGTTTACCGAGCTGGCAAGCCCTTTCACTACTTCTAACTACTCGTTTGTAACCAACAGTGAAACGCCTGTAAAAGCCATTGGCTGGGGTGTTACAGCAGCTTACCAATTGGGTAGCGGATATGAAATCAATGCCAACGTATCTTCAGATAAATTAAGAGACGTGCCTGCAGGTTTAATTACCTTCTTCAACACGCCTGAAATTCGTTATAACATTGGACTGGCTAATGAAAATGTATACAAAAACATTGGTTTCAATATTCTTTACCGCTGGCAGGATGAAGTAAACTGGCAAGGTACATTTGGTACTGGTGCTGTAGATGCTTATGGCATTCTGGATGCGCAGGTAAGCTACCGCTTGCCAAAAATTAAAAGCATATTCAAAATTGGTGGTTCCAACATTACTAACAGCTATTACCAGAGCGCCTTTGGTAATCCGCAAATTGGTGGTTTGTACTACGTAAGCTTTGGCTATAACGTTTTTTAAAATTATACTTTGATAAATAAAAAAAGCCGCTCTTGAATAGGGCGGCTTTTTTATTAAAAGGAAAATGAGACGTTTTTATTAAATTTGATAGGTTAATTGGTTGACAAGTTGATGAGTAATAAAAAGAAAAAAAGACGTTTTGCTTTGCAGCTACATTCACTCTTCAATATTGACAATTCACAAAAGGAAATAGAGACGTTTTGTAAGGAAGGTTGAAGAAGTTATGACAAATGTAAAATGTATACTATATTTTCCACCATTTATTGTTTGCCCAAATGATTAAAAGAACATTTCGCACATTCACCAGAACAGACCTGGTTTTTATTTTTTGCTTAGCCGTTCTGTTGGTTTGCAAATTTTTTCTGCAGCGCTACCAGTTATTTACACTAAGCAGTATCGACGAAGTGCATCCATTTTTATTGATGGTATTTGCTGCTGGCTGCATCAACCTTTTTGCTTTTTTTATAACGGCCCTTTTTTCAAAAGCTAAAAGAGAAGAATGGTGGGAGTTAAAGCAAAAGTGGAACATTAAAAATGAAATTTTATTGAACATCTGGGCTAAAAGCCTGCTGATTTCTTTTGTTATTTTTTTAGCAGGGATCGTAGCCACAATTGTTCTTTTTGGATCTTATTACTTGATATTTCTTTGTTTTATAGTATTTACCGTGCAGCGGTATTTACAATTGAAATTTCCTAAAGCTTAAAAGGAAAATGAGACGTTTGAGTATTCAAACAAAAACGTCTCATTTTCCTTTTAAAAATAAAGCCGCAACTAATGTTGCGGCTTTTTAGGTGCTTGCCATTTATGGTCGGTTAGCAAAGCTATTTTTATCCGAACAGACCGCCTTTTTTCAGGCTTCTGATACCTTCAGCAATCTTGAATCCGTTTTGATAGATCTCGATACGGTAGTCGCCGGTTTGAAAATCGTTCTGACGCAGGGGCACCTGAATTTTTTTACGGGTTCCTTGCTCATACTCAGATGTTACGCGCGAAGTAAACTGGCGTTCGCCATCGTTGCGGGTAGTTAATACAGATGAATTAGCATCAGTAATTACCTGGCCGTTGGGCGCTGTAACAATCACGTACAGATCAGCAGGACCGGAGCGGGCAACGCGGTTTTCCACATCAAAAGAAATCACCAGTTTGTCTACTCTTTTAGCAGTAGTGGTTTCTTTTTCCTTGCCGCTTCTTTTTTCGTTGATAGGTGTGATAGAAATATTAGAGGCAGAAAAAGTAGAAGCTACATCTACCGTTCTGGCCAGTTCTTCTTTTTCAGAAGTAGTGGTTTGCAGGTTGGTTTGCAGCACATCTCTTTCGGTTGACAACTGTGTATTGGTGCTGGCAAGTTGTTGGTTTTCGCCGGTTAGGCGGCTTACTTCAGCTTCCAGATTACCAATGCGGTCGTTCAGTTGTGCAATTAATGATTTGGCGCGTGAAAGTTCTGCTTGTGTAGCGTTGCGCTTAGCCAGGATAGATCCGATTTCTTTACGCAATTTTGAAATTTCTGACTCATTATCGCTCAGCTGACCTTGCATGTTGTTGTTGCTGCCCGTGATGGAATCCAGGCGGCCCAAAGCCTCGTTGTACAGCATTTGCACACTGTCTTTAGACGACATGGCTTCAGCAGCTTGTGTTTGTGTGATCTGGATTTTTTCGTCCGATTTGTTTTTGTCGTACAGAAAATATCCCCAAGTTCCTAAAAGGCCGGCAGCTAACAAGCCAATAGCTATATTTTTGCCGTTATTATTGCTGGCAGGACGGTTCTGTGGCTGGTTGGCAGAAGGATAATTTGTGTTTGTCATCGTTGAAAGGTTTTGTTATCTATTATTTTTAAAATTAGGCTTTTAAAAGCTGGGATGCTCAATTTCGCGCAGGGTCTTTCGAAAATCATGCCAGAATAATTATCCATTTTTTGAAGCGGAAAAATTATGACAATAGAAAAGGTTTTAAGTGAACTCAGGAAAAAGCTTTACCATGCTGTTTACTGGCTGGAAGGTGATGAAGATTTTTTTATTGACCAGGTAATAGATTATGCAGAAGAGCACATCCTTACAGAAGCAGAAAAGGGTTTTAATTTAACGGTTTTTTATGGAAGAGATGCTGATTGGAGCTCTGTAATGAATGCCTGCAGAAGATACCCGATGTTTGCCGAAAAGCAAGTGGTGTTGATTAAGGAAGCGCAGGATATGAAAAGCATTGATAAGCTGGATGCCTACGTGGAAAAGCCACTTTCTTCAACCATACTTTTGGTGGCTTATAAAGGAAAAAAAGTAGACAAGCGAACGCGCCTGGCCAAGTTGCTGAAAGACAAGGCGGCATTGGTAACCACTAAAAAAATGTATGATAATGAATTGCCCGGCTGGACACAGGCACTGGTGCAGTCGAAAGGCTACAGCATTACCAGTAAAGCGCTGCTGCTGCTGATAGACCATATTGGCAACGACCTGAGCCGCCTCAACAATGAAATAGACAAGCTGACCTTGAATTTGGGCGAGCGCAAAAGCATTAGCGAAGACGATATTGAAAAATATGTGGGCATCAGCAAAGAGTTTAACGTGTTTGAGCTTCAACATGCCATTGCGCAACGCAATCTTTACAAAGCCCTGCGCATTGTTCAGTATTTTGAAAGCAACCCCAAAGCAGGCCCGCTGCAATTGATTTTTCCTTCGCTGTACAACTTTTTTAGTAAGGTGCAGATGGTGCTTTCTGTGTCCTCGCGTGATGAAAAAGCAGTAGCGGCAGAAATTAGTGTTTCCCCTTTTTTTGTAAAAGATTATATGCAGTCGGCATCAAGATATAATTCAGAAGGCATAGAAAAGATACTGCTGCTGCTGAACGCTTACAATTTAAAAAGCATTGGCATTGGCGATGCGGGCACCGAAGATATGTCGCTGCTGAAAGAAATGATCGTTAAAATTATACAGCATTAAAGGGCTTCCAGGCTGTCTTTTTTATCCTGCGCCAGCTGTTTTTCCAGTTCGTACAGGGTGTTGTATTTTACCTGCGGCCGCAGGTATTTTTTTACAATAACGGTAATTTCCTGCCCGTAAATTTCTTCGTCAAAATCAAAAATATTCACCTCCACTTTTTCATCACCTTCGCCAATGGTAGGGCGGGTGCCAATGCTTAGCATGCCTTTTTTTTCATCGTCGTTTACTATAACATACACCGCATACACGCCCTGTCCCAAGTGTATTTTATCGCTGTTGGTATACTCCAGGTTGGCAGTAGGGTAGCCCAGTTCTCGTCCCAGTTTGTCACCATTGACAACCTTGCCCGTAAAAAAGAAAGGATAGCCCAACAACTCGTTGGCGGTTTTTACATCGCTTTCTAAAAGTGCCTTTCGAATTTTGGTAGAAGAAATCACGACTTCATTGGCTACGTGCTCAGGTATTTCAATCAGCTTGTAATGGTAAACAGGCGCCATTTGTTCCAGCAGTCTAAAATTGCCCTGGCGGTCTTTACCAAACTGATGATCGTAACCAATGATAATGGTATGCGGATGAAACTTTTCCACCAAAAAATTGCGTATATAGCTTACAGCAGATTGCTCGGCAAAGCCTGAGGTAAAGGGAACAATTACCAGGTGGTCGATGGGAAATTTGGAAAGCAGGTCAATTTTTTCTTCTAATGTATTGATTAGTTGCAGCGAAAAGTTGCCGGCCACAATTTTGCGCGGATGCGGGTGAAAAGTAATGAGCACCGTTTCGCCGCCAATTTTTTCTGCCTCTTGCTGCAGGGCTGCAATAATCTTTTGATGTCCTTTGTGCACGCCGTCAAAAGCGCCAATGGTAATAACGCTTTTGGTAAACTGAGGCAGTGCGTCTAAATGCTGGTGTACCTGCATGGCCGCGAAGTTATTATTAGTTATCATTCCACCACACCATTTTTGAAATTGTAAGTGCAAATCCAATGGCATGTTTTAGTTTTGCCACACAAGCAATTAAAAACGTTCAACCCATGTCGCTTTACGCCAAAAGAGGAGTTTCCGCACAAAAAGAAGAAGTTCATGCCGCTACCAAAAACCTGAACCAAGGCCTTTATCCAAAAGCATTTT
>CBDTUH010000054.1:0-14219 GCA_965363375.1 uncultured bacterium | reverse complement strand
GCCATTTTGCCCCACTCGCCGCCAAACTTCCAGCCCCAGGCCATGCCTTCGTTTTCTATAAAATAGAGTTGTGCCCAGCGCTGGCCAAACATATCCAGCACAGGCCCGTAGGTAAAGTTGGTTTTAATCCAGAACTTCAGCGCCTGGTCAATAATGAGTATCAATAAAATAAGAAGTGCAGCAAAACGCAATTTCACAAGTAAAAAAGTTAGGTAAACAAAGATAAGGGTTGAAGATATGCAGGCTGTTTGAAATCTGTTAATGCTTGGAGAGGAGTTGACAGAGGAAAGATGAAAGTTGACAGTAGATGACGTTGAACGTTGAGTGTTGGTTGTTGGTCGGGAGTAAAAACGTCTGATTTTCCTTTTAAATTACTACTTCAGCCAAAAGGGAAAAGAGACGTTTTTACCCGCGCCAAACTTTGCTGTCATCTGTCACCTGTCAACTCTTTAAGGCTTACTCCTGAAAATAAATGCGTTTTACCCGTTGCGAAATGGAGGTCATCAGCTCGTAAGGGATGGTATCTATCCAGCCGGCCACCTGCTCCACGGGCAGGCCTTCACCAAATACAATTACCTCGTCGCCTTCCTTTACCCCTTTGATGCCCGTTACGTCCAGCATGGTCATATCCATACACACCGTACCCATTACCGGCGCCAATTGGCCGTGTACCAGCATTTTGCCTACGCCATTGCCAAAGCGGCGGCTGTAGCCATCGGCATAGCCTATGCGCACAGTGGCAATGGTGCTATCCTCTTTTACCACGCCACAGCGGTTGTAGCTTACGGTTTCGCCGGCCTTTAAGTGTTTCAGTTGTGCAATGGTGGTGCGCAAAGTAGCGGCCGGCTGCAGCTGCAGCACATCGGTGGCTATCTCCACACCATACAGGCCAATGCCCAGGCGCACCATATCAAATTGTAATTGCGGGTGGCGAATGATGGCGGCAGAATTGGCAATATGTTTTAAAAAAGGATAAGAAAGCTTTTGCTGTAGCATATGCACCGCCTGCAAAAAAGTTTGCGCCTGCTGCGCGGTGTAGGCATCCTGCGAGGCATCTTCAGAAGCAGCCAGGTGGCTGAAAACCGATTCTACTTTTAGCAATGATGTACTGCTTACATGCGCGCCTAAAGCTTCTATTTCCTCCAGCGGAAAACCCAGTCGGTTCATGCCGGTTTCTACTTCTATATGCACGCCATAATATTGTAAGGCTTGGGAAGAAATGTAATCTTCAAAACGGTGCAACAGTTCGAACGAATAAATAACCGGCTGCAGGTTGTACTCTACCAGCGTAGCAAACGAACTTTCATCAGTATTCATTACCATAATGGGCAAGGTAATGCCGGCCTTGCGCAGCTCCACGCCTTCGTCAGTATAGGCCACACCCAGGTAGTCGATGTTATGGTATTGCAGCACGCCCGCTATCTCGGCACCGCCGCTGCCGTAGGCAAAGGCTTTTACCATGGCCATTACTTTTGTTTGCGGCAGCAAAAGGGTTTTGTACTGTTTTAAATTATGGGCTATGGCGTTGAGGTTTATCTGCAGCAGCGTTTGATGCACCTTGTACTCCAGCAGGCTTACCACCTGTTCAAAATGAGCCTTGCGCGCGCCTTTTACCAATATCACTTCGTTGTGAAAAAGCGATGTGCGAAAGTGCTGCACAAAATCGTCGGTGCTGCGATAAATGCTTACAGAAATGTTTTTCTTGAAGTGCGGTGGCAGGTGTTCCGTAATTTTTTCACCAATCAACACCGCTTTTTGTATACCGTGCTGCTGCACGGTTTGCGCTATCTGCGCGTACAGGTCTTTTTCGTCTTTACCGCTTTCAAAAAAATCGGAAAGAATGACGGTGCGCGGCTGGTTAAAATGCTGCTGCTGCAAAAAATTGAGCGCTATCTGCAGCGAGGTAAGGTCGGCACTGTAGCTGTCGTTGATGAGGGTGCAGCCGTTGATGCCGTGCAGCAAGCGCAGCCGCATGTCTACCGCATGCAGGCTCGAAAACGTCTCTTTTTCCTTTTGAATGTCTTTCTTTAAATACAGCAGCACACACAGACAGGTAATGGCATTTTCGATAGAAGCGTCGTCGGTAAAAGAAATGATAATCTCGTCTTCTGCTTTGTTGTAATCAAAGAAAATGCGTGTGGTGTTTTTTAATTTTTGGATTTCTTTTACCACCACATCTGCGCCTTCATCCAAACTCCAGGTAAAGAGAAACGTCTCTTTTTCCTTTTGACTTACCAATTCGTTTTTACAAATCAGCACCTCCGTATTTTGGAACAGTTTTGATTTTTCCTGCAATTTTTGCTCCACCGATGCAAAGCCTTCGCTGTGCGCTTCGCCAATGTTGGTCAGCACACCTATTGTTGGCTGAATAATATTTTCCAGCTTTTCCATTTCGCCGGACTGCGAAATGCCTGCTTCAAAAATGCCCAGCGTATGCTGCCCGCCCATTTGCCACACGCTTAGCGGCACGCCTATCTGAGAATTGTAGCTTTTGGGACTGCGCACAATGTTTTCGCCGCGCTGCAGCAGTTGGTACAGCCACTCCTTCACTACCGTTTTTCCATTGCTGCCCGTAATGCCGATGACCGGTATGTTGAACCGGGAACGATGGTGCGCCGCCAGCGCCTGAAAGGATTTTAAGACGTTTTCAACAACAATAATATCGCTGCCCGGAAAGCGGTCGGCCGCTACCTCATGGCCTACCACAAAATGGCGCACGCCTTTTCGGTAAGCATCTTCCAGAAAGCGGTGCCCATCGCCTCCGCCGGAGCTAAAAGCAAAGAAAAGCGAGGTTTGGGCAAAGGCAATCTTGCGGCTGTCGTACACCAGGTGCGCAATGCTGCCGCCCGCACCCTGCTGCTGCAAGCGGCCACCGGTAATGTTTACTATGGCCTCAACGGTATACACTTAAGAAATGCGTTCGTTGTTTTTAAGCCGTTGTTTGGTAATGCGCAGCGAGTACATCATAGAGCCTACCAGGCACACCACTATCACCAGCAGCGACACCACCACCGGCACATGTATGCCAAAGAAAGTGACCAGCATTTTAAGACCGATGAAAATGAGTACAATGGCAATGCCCTGCTGCAGGTATTCAAACTTGCTGACAGCGCCTTTCAGTAAAAAGTAAAGCGCACGTAAACCCAAAACAGCAAAAATGTTGGAAGTATAAATAATCAGCTCTTTGCTGTGCGACTCGGTAACAATGGCAAAAACAGCCGGGATAGAGTCCACCGCAAACACAATATCGGTTGTAGCCAGCATTACCACCACCAGGAACATGTTGGTATAAAAACGCTTACCATTGCGCATCACCGTCATTTTGCCTTCCACATCTTCGTGTATAATGGGCAGAAAACGATTGAGAAACTTGTAAACGGGCGAAGATCCGGGGTCAAACTCGTCTTCCTGCCGCACGGTAAATATCTTGATACCGGTATACACCAGAAAGGCGCCAAAAATGTATAATATCCAGCTAAAGCGCTCTACCAGCACCACACCTACGGTGATAAAAATGACGCGGAAAACAATGGCCAGCACAATGCCTATAAACAGCGCGCGCGATACATGGTCGGCCCGTATGCGGAAAAAGGAAAAAATAAGGATGAACACAAAGATGTTATCTACGCTCAGGCTTTTTTCCATCAGGTAAGCACTCAGGTATTCCAGCGCCTCCTTTTCGCCCTCCATATACCACATAAATACACCAAAGGCCAAGGCCAGCACAATCCAGAAAATAGATTGGTACAAAGCCGTTTTGATGGTTACTTCCGTATTCTTTTTGCTGAATAAGCCCAGGTCGAAAATGAGCGCTATAATAATAACAATCCCAAAAACCAGGTAAACGATCTGATCAACTGTCATGTGCCCGTCCTCTTATTTTTTTAGCCAGCAAAGATACTGGAACCGTGCTTATCTGCTACCGGCATATTGGCGGCGGCGCAGCTGCTGGTACACCCACCCAGCCAAAATCACCAGCAGTATGGGCAGGCCAATGTTGATAAACTGCCATTTTCCTTTCTCCGCCTCCACGCGCGGCCCGTCCAGCAGGCGCAGAATCACTTCTTTATTTCTGGTTTCTATCAGGTGGCCGGGGCTTAATAAATATTCTAATATATTGGTTAAAAACTGGCGGTTGGCAAACTCGTACTCAAACTGGCTGCCTTCCGTAAATAAATTCTTACCCATAGGCAAAGGGCCCGATTGTGGCGACACATCGTTCAGCACCACATCGCCATCACCTATCACCACCATTTTATTTTCGGGGCTGGCCTCTTTAAAGCCACCATAGCGGGCCAGGCTGTCCATTTGTGCGCGGCCAATGCGGGCTTTGTATAGCGAGGTAAACTGCCCTTCCAGTAAAACGGCTGCAGGAATATTACTTTGCTTGAACTTTTCATCTTCCGGTGCATTGCGGTTTTCGTTGGTGCTGATGAGGGCCGGCGTACTGATGGTGCGGGCATTATTGGAGCTTTGCAGCAAAAAGGTTTTGGCCACGCCGGTAACATCTACCGTATCGATAGAATTGACAAAGCGGCCGGCAACCAGCCCTAAATTTTTATTAATGGGATGATTGCCGCGCGATTCGAACAAGGGATAATAGTTCCAATGCAAAAATTCGTACTGCGGATTATCGGGCGAGCCACCTACGGCAAAAGGCAGAAAATCGCACTGCAGGTCCATCAGCAGGTCGGGGTTGATGCGTACGCCATAGCGGAAAAGCAGGTCCTGCAGGTTCAAATTGCGGTCGTAAGCAATCAGCTGTTCTTTAAAGCGCAGGCTGTCTTCTTCGGCATGTAAATTATCAATGGCCCAAATGATTTTGCCGCCGCGCATCACATACTGGTCCAGCGTCAGCTTTTGCGCATCGGTAAAAGGCTCGGTGGGTTTTACTATTAATAAAGCTTTTATGGTATCTGGTATCACCGGCATTTTGGGCAAATCCACAATCCCAAACTCATACTGGCTTTGCAGCAACTGTACTAAAGAATAAGTTTCGGGGCCGGTTGGCTCACCGTTGCCGGTAGCATAAGCTACCAATGGCCGCGCTGGATTTTGCAATTGATTGATTGCTCTTACAAAGTTGTACTCCATGGCCGCTTCTGCAGCGTTCAGGTCGGCGCGGGTTACGTTTTTCTTGCTGCTTTCAAACAGGTTTACAAGGGTAGTGTTTCCTTTATACGTTATCAGCGCAAACGGAAAAATGTACTTGCTCTCCTGCCCCTGCTGCACCTGCACGCTTAAGTTAATGGGCGAAACGCCGGCACTGGTAAGCGAGTCGGCCCAGGTGCGGCCACCGCCGGCATCATCCAGCGGCGACATAAAACGGTATTGAATAGCATCGGCATTCGTTTCCTTCAACACCTGCAAAAAATCTTCTGTAGTGTTACTCAGCTTGCGAAATTCCGCAGGGAAATCACCTTTCAAAAAAAACTGTATACTTAAATCGTCATCAAGGTTCTGTAATAAAGTTTTGGTAGAGGGCGTGAGTGAGTATCGCTTTTCTTCCGTTAGGTCCACTCGAAAATGTACCCACGAAGCCAGTATATTAACGCCAATTAATGCAACAATTGCCAGCAGCCAACCCAACGTCTTTTTTTTCTTTCCTGCTCTTTCCATGTTTATCGCTTGGCTAAGTTTTGTTGGGTAATGAATAAAAAGAAAAGCACCACGCTAAAAAAATAAATCACATCACGCGTATCTACAACACCGCGGCTGATGCTTTGGTAATGAAAATCGATGCCCATCATTTGTATATAATAATCCGGCCCGTTTTGAAAAGGCGCCAGCTCGCTGATGGCCGTAAAACCATAATACAACAGCACGCAGGCAATAAGGCTAACGATAAAAGCCACTACTGCATTGGCCGTAAAAGAAGAAATGCAAACTGAAATGGCCGTGAACACCGCAGTTAAAAACAGCAATCCTAAATAAGACCCTGCTGCCGCCCCGGCATCAATACCGGAAGTAGCCGCCAGGTGGTTGATGGTAAAATAATAAACGAGTGTAGGTAATAACGCAATCAAGGCCACAACAAAACTTCCCCAGAACTTGCCACCCACAATTTGCCATCCGGTAAGCGGGCGCGTACGCAGCACTTCAAACGTGCCGCCGCGGTACTCTTCTGCAAAGGAGCGCATGGTAATGGCGGGAATTAAAAAAATCAATATCCACGGCGCAAAGTCAAAAAAAGCTTCAAGCGTGGCATAGCCGGTTTCCAGAATATTGTTGCGAAACACAAACAGCACCAGCCCGTTCACCAAAAGGAAAACAATGATGGCAATGTAACCGGTGAGGGAGCTGAAAAACTGCCGCAGTTCTTTTTTACAAATGGACCACATACAAATGAAAAAGGAAAAATTAAAAACGAAAAATAGTCATTCTAACTGAATGGTTATTTATGTGGCGCAAAGATTAATAAGAATTAAAGAAATGAGGGTTGGTGAATGAAGTTGATTGGTTGACAAGTTGATAAATTGAAACGTCTATTTTTCCTTTTAAGCTTCAACCGGCTGTTCTTACTGACGTCTGCTGACTGATGACTGACGACTTTTAGCAAAACGTCTCCTTTTTCTTTTAAAGCTTACACCGCCGGTTGTGCAGGAATGGAGATCTGTGCCGAAATGGCTTCCACAAAAAGCTCCAGCTGGCCTTCTGCATTGCGGAAGGTGTAAAACTTTTTGCGGCCGGAAGAAAGATGCAGCGTTACTTCTGTTTCCAGCCCGTTATCTAGTGGTTTTGTAGAAACGTCTTTAATATCTTTTATTGGAATAATGCTTTTCCAGGTTTTGATGAAAAGGGTTTGGTAAACTCTTTTAATATGTGGCCAAAGCCAGGTTAAAATCAATAAAGCCTGTACAATCCACAGATATTTTCTTTCTTCTAAAATATCATAAATTATTACTATAACTAACAGTATAAGCAGCATCATAAATACAATAAAACGATTAAAGCTGGCTTCCGTTTCATGCTTTAATTTCTTCTGATAAATATTGCCACGCTGAATGGTGAGGCGGCTGTCGAGTGTAAAGAATTCCTGTTTTGTATTGTTTGGCTGCATATAAAGTTTACATCTATAAAAGGAAATTAAGACGTTTTTATTAATTATAAAATAATAGCAATAAAAAAGCCGGCACATAAAGCGCCGGCTTTTTTAAAACGTCTTTTTCCCTTTTACACCGCAAAGCTTTCGCCGCAGCCGCAGGTACGGCTGGCATTGGGGTTGTTAAAGTAAAAGCCTTTACCGTTGAGCCCGTCGGAAAACTCGAGGCGCGTGTTTACGAGGTATAAAAAGCTTTTCAGGTCGGTCACCACTTTTACGCCATTGTCTTCAAACACCTGGTCGGTTGGTTTTGTTTCGTTGTCAAAATCCATTTTATAACTGAGGCCCGAACAGCCACCACCCACAACGCTTACGCGCAAAAAATAAGAAGGGTCGTTGCCGTGGCCTGCTTCCGCTATTAATTCTTTTATCCTATCTTTTGCTTTATCGCTTACGTAAATGGCGTTCTCAAAAGTGGTTGAAGCCATTGTATTTGTATCTGTTGCCATTGCTTTATTGTGTGTTTATATATATATTAAAACGTCTGTTTTTCCTTTTGGTTCAGTTGGTAAAACGTCTCGCCTTCCTTTTAGATCACGGATTTCGCGGATTTTGTATGGATTCCGCGGATGAGCAATTTAGCCAACCCAGTTTCTTACGATAGCAAAACCTCATTTTTTCCTTTCGGCCGCTTCATTGACAATTCACTATTCACAATTCACAATTCCTAAACGTCTCGCCTTCCTTTTAAGCCATTTCCTTTTTCATTTTGCATTTTGCATTCTCACCAAACGTCTCCATTTCCTTTTGCAAGTTACGCCCCGTTTGCATGTGCGCGGGTTAAAGCGGGCTTAAATGTTAGCCGTTATGGAGCAAACCCTGTTTGTGCAGCTCCCAAACGGGGCTGAGGGCGCGCAACTGCTGCACGGCCGCTGTTACTTTTTCTATGGTAAAATCAATTTCTTCCTCCGTTGTAAAGCGTCCCAATCCAAAGCGCAGCGAACTGTGTGCCATTTCATCCCTTATTCCCAATGCCCGCAGCACATGCGATGGCTCAATAGAAGCGGAGGTGCAGGCCGAACCGGAGGAAAGCGCCAGCTCACCTTTAAGCGCCATCATCAGCCCCTGCCCGTCTACATGCTCAAAAGCCATATTGGTAATGCCCGGCAGCCGGTTTTGGGTATCGCCGTTTACGCTCGTCATTTCTAATTTTAATAAAGCAGCTTGCAGCTTGTTTCGCAGGTCATTCAGTCTTTCACCTTCCCCTTTCATTTCCTGCATGGCTATTTCGGCAGCTTTGCCCAGCCCGGCTATGCCCGGAACATTAAGCGTACCGCTGCGCATGCCGCGCTCGTGGCCGCCGCCGTGCAGTTGTGCAGCAAGCTTTACACGCGGTCCGCGCCTCCGCACATACAGCGCACCCACACCTTTGGGACCGTACATTTTATGCGCCGAAAGCGCCAGCAGGTCTATACCATCTTCCTGAACGTCTATTTTTACTTTTCCTGCCGCCTGCGTGGCGTCAGTAAAAAAAATCAGGTCTTTACTTTTTGCTAAAGCGCCTATTTCTGTTACCGGTTGAAGAACGCCGATTTCGTTGTTGGCATACATCACCGCTATTAAAATAGTAGTAGGTTTAATGGCTGCTTCCAGCTCGGAAAGGGAAATGAGACCGCCTTCATCCACAGGCAAATAAGTGACTTCCGCACCCATTTTTTCTAAATATTTACAGGTATCCAGCACCGCTTTGTGCTCAGTGGTAACGGTAATAATATGGGTTCCCTTTTGGCTATAGGTTTCGTACACGCCTTTTATAGCCAGGTTGACTGCCTCGGTAGCGCCCGAGGTAAAAACAATTTCTGTAGGGTCGGCACCCAGCAGCTGTGCTACCTGTGCCCGCGCCTCGTCCACCGCTGCTTCCGCCTGCCAGCCATAGCTGTGGCTGCGGCTGGCGGCGTTGCCAAACTTTTGCCCAAAGTAAGGCAGCATGATCTCTATCACGCGCGCATCGCAGGGCGTGGTAGCATTATAATCGAGGTAAACAGGCAACTGCATATATGATAAAGGTGTAAAAGGCAAATTTACCATTAAATCAATCGAGCGCTAATAAGCGTTGCTTCTTTTGACCTTATTTTTACCCTTCTTAAAACAAACTTTATATGCTGAAAGTTGAGCACATTGGCATTGCCGTTAAATCCCTTTCCCAATCCATTCCGCTTTTTGAAAAACTGCTGCAAACGCCTTGTTATAAAACCGAAAGCGTGGCATCGGAAAACGTAACTACCGCTTTTTTTCAAAAAGGCGAAACCAAGATAGAACTGCTGGAATCGACCGCGGCCGATGGTGTGATTGCGCGCTTTATAGAAAAGCGTGGTGAGGGGCTGCACCACCTGGCTTTTGAAGTGGCTGATATTGAAAGCGAAATGAGACGTTTGCAGGAAGAAGGCTTTACTTTATTAAACGACAAGCCCAAGCCGGGTGCCGATGGCAAGCTCGTTTGCTTTGTGCACCCTAAGGACACCAATAGCGTGCTGATAGAGATCTGCCAGCAAGCATAAAAAAATCCCGGCTTTTAAAGCCGGGACCCCGTCCAATAACCCTTAAAATATTTTAAAGTACTACTTGCTTGCTGGTATTGAAGCCGGCTATGCTTTGTACGGTTACAAAATGGTTACCTTTTAAAGAAGAAGTGTTCAGCACTACATTGCCAACCGGGTTGTCCAGTGTTTGGCGGGCTACTACCTGTCCGGCACGGTTCATCACCAAAACGTCTACTTTTCCTTTTACTTCTTTGGCAAACTGCACAGCTACTTTGTTTTGAAAAGCCATAATGCTTACCTGTGCGGCAGCGGTGCGGATGGTTTGTACGGCAGTATAAGCCATTTTACCATTTACATCAGCCTGCTTAATGCGGTAGTAAGCGGTGCCGTTTACCACATTTCTGTCGGTAAAGGCGTACTGAACCAGGCGGGTAGAATTGCCGGTAGCGGTTACCTGTCCAATGCCTGTCCAGTCGGTGCCATTCGTGCTGCGCTCTACTTCAAAGTAAGCGGCGCCGTCTTCCTGTACGGTTGACCACTGTACCAGCACTTTACCATTTTGCAGGGCCACGCCAAAAGAAGCAAACTGTACGGGCAGTACCGAAAAGCTGAAAGGCACAAATCCGTTGGTTGACCTGGTAGCCGTCATCGGGCCATATATGATGCCGTCGTTACCATTATATAATTCTCTATTTCCAATATTAATTTTTTCGCCGCCATTGCCTTTTGTAGGCACTACGCGTCCGCTGGGGTATACATTTATAACTGAATTATCACCAATGTTCAGTTTGCCTTGGTTCAGGTTTAAAATACCAAATACCTGTACCGTAAGGTTCACATTGGTAATCATGATGTTTTCGTCAACTTCTACTGAAATTCCGTTGGGGATTAATACCTCGTTGCTGTTGGAAGGCAAATTTTTAGTGCTCCAGATATTTCTGTCATCCCACTTACCGCTTTTAACGGCAGTTACCTGGGCAAAAGAAGAGGTGATTGCAAAAATGGCAAGAACGAGGGTAAAAATTTGTTTCATGTTACGGACGTTAAATTTTTTCTTAGGGTTGGGTAAACGAACTGATTAGTTTTTCTAAGTGATACTACCTAATTGTTCGTTGTTGGTGCAATATTACTCTGCCGTAAGTAAAAATGCAAGTGTTTTTACTAAATTGATTGATAAAATCCCCATCTTTTTTTAATTTTTATCCGTAAATCTTTGATATACAATCTGTTATCAACTAAGTGATTTTGCTTAGTTTTTTTAAATTAATGTCTAAAAAGGGCTGTTTCGGGCATATTTTTTCACGTATTTACCCGCATCAATTGCAGAAAATACGGTTTTTACCAAGCTTAACCTTTTATTTAAAAAGCCTAAATAAAACACTTAGCGCCTGTGGGAGTTAGGGATGTTTTATAGAGTGTCAGGTAATAATGGGAAAAAGCAAAACAAAGAAAACGTCTGATATTCCTTTTAGGGAATATGTAAAATAAAGGATTGATTTAAAAGCAGAATGTCAGCTTTTACTTTTTCTGAAGTTTGGGTTAACGGCTAAAACGTCTCTTTTCCCTTTTAAAAAATGGCTGTTCCGGCAGGACTGCCGACCGATAGCTGTCAACTTTTTAAACGTCTGTTTTTCCTTTTGGCCTAATAGCCATTACCAGGGGAGTCGGAGTTGCTGATCTGCAGTTTTTCCACGGCCAGCTGCGCCGCTATTTGCGAGGCATCTTTTTTATTAAACGCCTTGCCCTGGGCCACCACTTTGCCGTTGACCACGGCTCCAATGGTAAACAGGCGGCGGCCATTTTCCATTTGCTCCTGCAGGGTTTCAAACTCCAACTGCTTACCATTCTTATTGGCCCAGCCGTAGAGCTTGTTTTTGTGGTTTATTTCCAGCATCTCCAGGTCGTCTACAAACATGTGCGGAATAATAATGCGGTCGCTTACCCATTTGCTGGTTTTCTTGTAACCTTTGTCCAGGTAAATGGCGCCCACCAGGGCTTCCAGCGTGTTGCCGAATATCTGGCTGGTCTTAAGCGAGGCGTCACTTTTATTGTAAACCGTAATTTTTTTGAGGCCCATTTTAATGGCTATATCGTTCAGCTGCTGGCGATTCACCATTTTGCTACGCATTTCGGTTAAGAAACCTTCTTCTTTGTAGGGGTAACGTTTAAACAGGTAATCGGCCACCAGGGCGCTGAGGATGGCGTCGCCCAGGTACTCCAGCCGTTCGTTGTTTTCGGCGCTGGTTTCTTTGATGGAGCGGTGCGTGAGCGCTGTTTTGTAGAGTTCAATATTGCCGGGGCTGTAGCCTAAAACGCCTTTTAATCCTTTTTTAAAGGCTGAACCCGCATGTTTTTTAAATAATTTCCAAAAATCCACAAGTCAAATTAAGGCTTAAAAATTAAATAAATACAAAATTTGAACCTATAGCGCCAGAACATGCGGTGTTTTTCATATTTATCTGAAGTGGTGTTTACTTTTAAAAGCTATTCAATTCTTTTTTTAACCTGCGGGTTAATATAAAACCTAATAAAGGGATTAGTACTGTTATATAATAAAGTCGCATCCGTTGGCTTTGGCGCATTCCTATTTTAGCCGTATAATTATTAATTATATTAAAGCTAGAGAACGCCATATAAAGCGATACAATAACAGCAATAATCATGAAGACTTCCCGGGCATTCATATAATCAGCATTTTACTAAAGATAAATTCTTTAGCAGCAACATGCAAACACATCTTACGCAGCAACCCTGTGCAGGTAAAAAACATTTACGCCGAATATTTCTTAAATATCACACAGGCATTGTGCCCCCCAAAGCCAAAGGTATTGCTCAGCGCCGCATTTACCACCCGCTGTTGTGCTGCGCCAAAGGTAAAGTTCAGCCTGGGGTCCAGGTCGGGGTCGTCGGTAAAGTGGTTGATGGTGGGCGGTACAATATCGTCCTGCACGCTCATAATACAAGCCATACCTTCTATCACACCGGCGGCACCCAGGCAGTGGCCTGTCATGCTTTTGGTAGAAGAAATGTTGAGGTTAAAGGCATGCTCGCCAAAAACGTCTAAAATTGCTTTTACCTCGGCAATATCTCCAAGCGGTGTAGAAGTACCGTGTGTATTAATATAATCAATGTCAGTGGGCTGCAATCCCGCATCGTCGAGCGCCTGAATCATCACGTTTTTAGCACCTAAGCCTTCCGGATGTGGCGCGGTAATGTGGTGCGCATCGGCTGTAGCGCCGGCGCCTACCACTTCGCAATAAATTTTGGCACCACGCGCCAGGGCATGTTCCAGTTCTTCAAAAACCACCACACCGGCGGCTTCACCCATTACAAATCCATCGCGGTCCTTATCGTAAGGACGGGAGGCGGTTTTGGGGTCGTCGTTGCGTTCGCTCAGCGCTTTCATGGCATTAAAGCCACCCACGCCGGCTTCGCCTATTACGCTTTCAGCACCGCCGGTAATGATGATATCGGCTTTGCCCAGTTTTATCAGGTTCATGGATTCCATCATGGCATTGGTGCTGCTGGCGCAGGCGCTTACCACGGCAAAGTTGGGCCCGCGGAAGCCATGGCGCATACTAATATGGCCGGCGGCAATGTCCAATATCATTTTAGGAATAAAAAACGGATTGAAGCGCGGTGTACCATCGCCTTTCGCAAAGTTCACCACTTCTTCCTGAAAGGTAACAAGGCCGCCAATGCCCGAGGCAAACACCACCCCCACGCGGTCTACGTTCACGTTATCTTTATTTATGCCGGCATCCTGCACCGCCTGGTCGGAGGCTACCAGCGCCGTTTGTGTAAAGCGGTCGAGTTTGCGGGCTTCCTTGCGGTCTAAATAGGCCGTAGGGTCGAACTTCTTTATTTCGCAGGCAAACTTTGTTTTGAACTTTGATGCGTCAAATAAGGTAATATGGTCGGCGCCGCTCACGCCATTGCGCAAGTTGTTCCAATATTCGGTGATGGTATTGCCTAATGGCGTTAAACAGCCCATTCCGGTTACTACTATCCGTTTCAATTGCATAAAGCCTGCGGTTACGTTTAAATGAAAGATAAAACCGCCTTTGCTGCACTAACAGAACAAAGGCGGATAAAAGTAAGCCTGTTGAAGGCAGAAGGGTTTACGCTTTATTTAGCATGCTCTTCCAGGTAAGATACAGCCTGGCCAACCGTAGTGATGGTTTCAGCCTGCTCGTCCGGAATGGAAATATTGAATTCCTTTTCGAATTCCATAATCAATTCTACAGTATCCAAAGAGTCGGCGCCTAAATCGTTGGTAAAGGAAGCCTCGTTGGTTACTTCTGCTTCGTCAACGCCCAGTTTGTCAACTATGATCTTTTTTACTCTTGCTGCAATGTCTGACATTTTGTAAAAGTTTGGTTATAGTGGTGCAAAAATAGAAGTTTTTATATTAAATAACACCGGCTGTAAAAATAGTACAAGATTAAAATATCGTGCCCCACTCTGGCTTCCGTTTCTTTTGCCCTTTTTGCCTTTTGTGTTGTGCGCAGTTCTTTGTAAATTGGAGCCCTTACAAATCCCTTCTATCCAATGGCTTTGAAAATTATTGATCATGGCACGCCCGAGTACCAGCAAATGGTGAAGCTGCGCGAAGAAATACTGCGCAAGCCGCTGGG
>CBDTUH010000053.1:0-14290 GCA_965363375.1 uncultured bacterium | reverse complement strand
GCTGGTCGGGAATGTTTTTAAGCGATTCCATCAAAATTTTGGCCGGTATACACACCTTGCCGCTTTCTTTGGCTTCAATATCCAGCTGTATGCGCATCACCGTCTCCAGGTCGGTAGCTACCACAGTCAGCTTGCCGGCCTCTACTTCAAACAAAAAATCTTCTAATATGGGTAAAACGGTGTTGGCATTGATAACGCCATTGATATGCTGCAGTTGTTTTAGCAGTTGCGATGAAGAAACAATAAATTTCATGTATAACTTGTTTGAAACGTTTAGCTAGGCTGACGGCGAAACTAACGAATTTTTGGCCCACAGATAAATGCTGTTGATAAAGCGGTGAACTATTGGGGGATAAAGTTTGCCACGATATAATATTTTACCTTTAAACAGCAGTGGCGGCCCTTTTTTTGATAAGATAAAGGGCCTGGCAATGGGCCAAAACGTCTTAAAACCCTTTTGGCCGCAAGCAGGAAAATAACTGGAACCCTAAAGTAAGGACGTATGTTGGAAAAGATTTTTAGCTGGTATAAAAAACGGGAAAGCGAAGATGAAGAACCACAGATACAGTTTGGGCGCTACTCCGACAATAATAAACCGGTAGATAAAGTGCAGCGCTGGAACGAAGCCGATACCCTGTTCAAATCCGGGAAATACCACGACAGCATTGCCGCTTTTTTTGATTACCTGCGCGACGAGGAGGCCGACAACGTGGTGCTGGACCTGAAAGGCGCCAAGGGCACTTTTTCTTTTTACCAGGGCTCCAAAATTATCCGCGGCTTTATGAACGAAGACGTGCTGGAAGCAGAAGTGGCACTGGCCACCATGCCCACGCTGTCGGTGCCGGTGATGCGCCGCCTGCTGGAAATGAATTTTACCCTCTACTACACCCGTTATGCACTAAAAGACGATACGCTGTGTATGATGTTTGACTCTGACATAGAAACCGCCAACCCCAGCAAGCTGTACTATGGCCTGAAAGAACTGGCCACCAAGGCCGACAAGCACGACGACCTGCTGGTGCAGGATTTTGCCTCGCTTATTTCTATTGATAACGAGCACGTGATAGAACTGCCGCAGGCGGAAAAACAGATCAAGTACAAATACTTTAAAAAGTGGATAGGTGAAACGCTGGACATGATATCGGGCATTGAAGCCGAAAAATACAGCGGGGGCATTGCCTATATGCTGCTGGCGCTGGCTTATCGGATCGATTTTTTGATAGTGCCTGAAGGAAAGCTCTTGCTGGCCATCGAAAAAATAGTGGACATCTATTTTAAAAAAGACGATCGGCCCGTAACGGAAAAGAACCTGGACATGATTGACGAGTTCCAGAAGCTGGGCGCCCGTACCGAGGAAGAATTTTACCCCTACCTGTTCCGCAGCAAATACACGTTTTCTATTGTAACGCCGCAAAACTTTAAAACCATTTCCGACGCCATTTACAATGCCAACCAGAATGTGAACTGGTACAAGGATGCCAAGAAACCGGAAATAGCCGCACTCATCAGCGAGTATGGTATTGCCTACTGCCAGTACTCCTACAGCATGCCGCGGCCGGTAACCGAGCTTTATCAGCTGTTTATGATGGTAAACTACCCCGACTTTTTCAGTGAGCTGGGCTACAAAACCGCATTTTACAACAAGGAAGAAAAAACCTTTAATAACGAGGCCATACTGGCAGCTATTGAAGTGATTCAGGCCAAATGGAATGGCAAATACCCCGATCTGAAAATGGCCACCGATAAGTTAAAGTGGGACAGCATACTGGCCTTTAACCAAAGCTTTACCACAGAGGTGGAGTACCTGAACATGGAAACCAAATAAAATCCAATAACATGAATACGCAACAGATCATAGAACTATACCGGCCGGCTATTATACAGATAGCTACACAAACCAGCACGGGCACCGGCTTTTATGTAAAGGAAATGAACCTGATTATTACTAACGAGCACGTGGTGGGCAAAAATGCCGAGGTAACCATTGCCGGCCGCAACTTTGAGCGGCGGCTGTCGCGCGTGTGGTATACCGATAAAAAACACGACCTGGCTTTTTTGCAGCCGCCGGCCGATATTCAAATACCCGAAATAAAACTGGGTAAATACGAAACGGTTAAAGACGGCGATGTGGTGGTGGCTATTGGTCATCCGTTTGGGCTGAACTACACCGCTACGCAGGGCGTAATATCCAAGGCCGACCGCGTGCGCGACGGCGTGCGTTACATACAGATAGACGCGGCCATTAACCCCGGTAATAGTGGCGGTCCGCTGGTTAACAAAAGTGGTGAGGTAATTGGTGTGAACTCGTTCATCATTCGCGGTGGCGACAACCTGGGCTTTGCCTTGCCGGTAAGCTACCTGCGCGAGGCGCTGGCCCTGTACCAGCCGCACCGCGGCGAGCCCGGCTCTCGCTGCCACACCTGCGATTTTTTGGTGCTGCCCAGCAACATTGATTCTCAAAAATACTGCCCCTCCTGCGGTACCGAGGTAAAGCTGCCGCAAATGCCCGAGCGCGAAAGCAAACCCGTGGGCATTGCCAAAACCGTGGAAGATATTTTGACAGAACTGGGTAAAGATGTAAAGCTGGCGCGCGATGGTGTGAACAACTGGACCGTGCGCGAAGGCGCTGCCAAAATAAAGATCAACTACAACCCTGATAACTTTTTTGTAGCCGGCGATGCCTACCTGTGCCTACTGCCTGCCGACAGTACCAAAATAAAACCGCTGTACCAGTTTTTACTGAAAGAAAACTACGGCATGGACAGCCTGGCGCTGAGCTGCGTCAAGCAAAGCATTGTGCTATCGTGCATCATGTACGACCTGGATATGACCAAGGAAAACGGCGTGGAAATGTTTCGCGAGCTGTTTCAAAAAGCCGACCATTACGACCAGCTGTTGGAAAAAGAATACGATTGCCGCGAGCTGCTGGAAGAGTAAGGCTAGGAGTTGACAGTTGACAGCAATCGGTCGAAATGAAAAATGAAAAATGTAAAAGGGAAAACAGACGTTTTGATTGATGATAAAACCTCTCATTTTCCTTTTCAGTTGAAAAGCGATAAAGCCGTACAAGTGAGCGACGCAAGAGAAGCTGAATAGTAGTACAAAAGCCGGTAACAAAAACGTCTTTATTTCCTTTTAAAAAAAACAGAACGTTACTAACATAAAGTTTTTATAACCTAGTGCCCCTTTAGGGGACAGGGGTGGCTGCTATGCAAAAAAAATATTTGACCAAAGAACAGGCGCTGCAAAAGCTGCGGCACTACTGCGCCTACCAGGAGCGTAGCCACCACGATGTGGTGCAAAAGCTGTGGGACCTGGGCGTGCGCAAAAGCGAGCACGACGAAATTGTATCTTCCCTGATTGAAGACGACTACCTCAACGAAGAGCGCTTTGCCATTCAGTTTGCCGGCGGCCATTTCCGCATGAAGGACTGGGGCCGCAAAAAAATATATTATGGCCTGCGCGAAAAAGGCGTGAGCGCGTACAACATCAACAAAGCCCTCAAATCCATCAACGAAGAAGACTACCACAAAACACTGCAAAACCTTGCCCAAAAAAAATATGGACTGCTGAAAAGCGAACAATACCTCGTACGCAAAAAGAAAACCGCCGACTACCTGCTGCAAAAAGGTTTTGAGCACGAGTTGGTAACCGCCGCCGTAAACCGATTAGCCGTTAAAGAATAGTTCATGGTTCATCAATAAAAATGTTTTTACTAAGAACCATGAACTACGCATGATAATTTCATTTACAACAATGCAATTCCTTTTTCCGCACAATCTTTTACCACTTCCTCCGGCCACACGCTGGCCTGCACCTCGCCAATGTGCGCCTTGCGCAGCAGGAACATGCAGGTGCGCGACTGCCCAATGCCGCCACCAATGCTTTGCGGCAGCTGGCCGCTTAACAATTGCTGGTGAAAATGCAGGTGCATGCGCTCCATACAACCGCGTTCCGCCATTTGCCTCAGCAGAGCCTGCTCGTCTACCCGTATACCCATCGATGATACTTCGAAAGCGGTTTGCAGTACTTCGTTCCACAAAATAATATCGCCGTTCAGGCCCTTGTAGCCATCGCCGGCTTCGGTGCTCCAGTCGTCGTAGTCGGCCGCGCGGCCGTCGTGCGGCTGGCCGTCGCTCAGTGCACCGCCAATGCCAATAATAAACACGGCGCCATAGGTTTTTGCGGCTTTGTTTTCTCTTTCTTTTGGTGTAAGCGTTGGGTATTGCTGCAGCAGGTCTTCGGCGTGGATAAACGAAATTTCATCGGGCAGCGTGGGTAAAATTTGAGGGTATTGTTCAAACACTTTTTGCTCGGTGGCTTTCAGCGCGGCGTATATTTTTTTTACCGTGCTTTTTAAAAAGGGCAACGTGCGCTGCTGCGGCTCCATTACTTTTTCCCAGTCCCACTGGTCTACAAAAACAGAATGCAGGGGCGTAAAATCTTCATCGGGGCGCAGGGCATGCATGTTGGTATACAACCCTTCGCCGGCCGGTATCTGCAACTGCTGCAGGCGCATGCGCTTCCACTTGGCCAGCGAGTGTACCACCACGGCTTTTTGCTCCTTCATGGCTTTGATAGGAAAAGAAACGGGGCGTTCAATGCCGTTGAGGTCGTCGTTGATGCCGGTGCCATCCAGCACAAAAAGTGGTGCCGATACTTTCATCAGGTGCAGTGCGCCAGAGAGTTCTTTTTCAAAAGTTGTTTTTACAAAATCAATAGCTGCTTCTGTTTGGCGCAGGCTTAAAAGGCTTTGGTAGGTTTTGGTTGTTGCCGTTGTCATGAGTGTTTATTTTAAAAGGTTTTTAAGACGTTTATGTGTGGAAAAAAAAAGGCCCGCGGTAGTGGCGGGCCTGTTGGTACAAAGGAGTGCCGCCGCCGTTGGTGGTGCATTATTATTGTTATTATTAGTGATGATGTGCTGCATTTTTTTAAAAGGATTTTGAGACATTTTTAAAAACAAAAAAGCCTTCCGTGCGGGGAAGGCTTTTTCAATTTCTTTTTATCTTTTTTATTGAACAAAGCATTCCCTATTCCGAATATTATTATTCAGATTGGCGGAGAAATTATTGTTCAGAATTTGTTGCATTTGTTTGTTGTTACACTTCAAATATAGGAAAAGCATTTTAAAGTTCCAGTAGCCTTCCAATTTATTTTAACTTTTTAGCACCGCCCGAAAGGGATTTGAGACGTTTGGCCTGCCGCCACACCTCTTCATCTATTACAGCTGCCTCGTATAAAAGCTGCCGTAAAATTGGAGTATCTATTTCGGTACGATGTTGAAAGGTTTTAATAAAAACTTCTTTTCGGTTGCCTCCATGCAGGTAGCTTTTATCGCTTAACAAGTTGCCTTTGCAAAAACCAAATTGCACACCGCTGGTAGTGCCGCCCCAACCCACAGCGCCGGGCCAGATAAAACAAATGCGGCTGTAGCGGTAGTAAAATGGCACATTGTACGCCAGCTTTTCTTTACAATCGGGGATGCACTCCAGCACCAGTGCACGCAAGGTTTCTACTATTTGCAGGCTATCGTGCGGCAGGTAATCTAAAAATTCATCTACGGTGCTGAAGGCAACTGATTGAAAAGGATTTCCTTTTTTCATACAATAAATCTACTACAGGATAAAGTAACTTGCACATCTATGTCAGCCGTAACATTTACACTGGTACAAACCGCCCTGCACTGGGAAGATAAAGAAGCCAACCTGCAAATGCTCTCGCAAAAGATTGCATCTATTAAAGAACCTACACAGGTGGTGGTGCTGCCCGAAATGTTCAGCACCGGCTTTAGTATGAACCCCGAAGAACTGGCCGAAACTATGAGCGGCCCTACGCTGCAGTGGATGCAGCAAACGGCTGCGCGCCATAAAATCATCCTTACCGGCAGTGTTATTATTAAAGAAGAAGGCCATTATTACAACCGTTTAATATGGATGCTGCCCAACGGCCAGTATGGCTATTACGATAAGCGCCATCGCTTTGGCTATGCCGGCGAAGACGAGCACTACACAGCCGGCAGCAAACGCTTTATTGCCTCTGTAAATGGTTTTAAAGTGGCCCTGTTGGTGTGCTACGACCTGAGATTTCCCGTATGGGCGCGGCAGCAGCCCGAAGAAGGTGCGGACTTTGAATACGACATTTTACTGTACGTGGCCAACTGGCCGCAGCGCCGCAGCCATGCCTGGAAAACGCTGCTGCAGGCGCGCGCCATCGAAAACCAAAGCTATGTGATAGGGGTGAACCGCGTGGGCGAAGACGGTAACGGCATTTACCACAGCGGCGACAGCATGGTGATAGACTCATTAGGAGAAGTGCTGTACCACAAGGCCGATGATGAGGACCTGTTTACCATTACCCTCAAAAAAGAAGACCTCCATACCGTACGCGAAAAATTTCCTTTCTGGCGAGACAGGGATGAATTTGAGATCTTGCTGTAGAATGGCAGGATTTAAAAGGAAAAAGAGACGTTTGTAAAAAGTTGAATAGTTGAAAGGTTGATTAGAACTTTTTAAAAGGGGCTGGAGACGTTTTAAACGACCTTCTTTGTCATTTCGAACCTAGTGAGAAATCTGCCGAAGGCCATCAAAAGGAAAAAGAGACGTTTTAACCAATTTTACCAATACAACCATTACTACCAATACCACTAAACGCAAAAGAAAAAGAAAGGTTTGCAGCCACCGCGGGCGCGTTATCTTTGCGCATGCTCAAAAGTACATTACTTAAGGCTATAGAGGCCGCTGCCGCTGTTATCCGCGGGTTTGATGAACAGGACTTTAAAGTATCCAACAAAGAAGGCATCAATAATCTGGTAACCGAGGTGGACCATGCATCGGAAAAAGCGATTATAGACGTTATCAAAAAAGATTTTCCCGACCATTTTATACTGAGCGAAGAAGCCGGCGAGCTGGCGCAGGAGTCGGAATACAAATGGATTATAGACCCTATTGATGGCACCGTCAATTTTGCGCACCGCATTCCCATCTGCTGCATTTCTATTGGTATTGAGCACAAAGGGCAGATGACCATGGGCGCGGTGTACAATCCTTATATGAACGAGCTGTTTTTTGCCGAAAGAGGCAAGGGCGCTACCCTCAACGACAAACCCATTAGTGTTAGCAAAAAAGAAAAAGTGGAAATTGCTTGCCTGGTTACCGGTTTTCCGTACACGTATTTGGACGAGCCGAATGGCCCGCTGCAGGTGTTTGACCGCTTTATTCGCCGTGGCATTCCTGTACGCCGCTTGGGTTCTGCTGCTATTGACCTTTGCTGGGTGGCTTGTGGCCGCTTCGATGGTTTTTACGAGCACCAGTTGCAGGCTTGGGATAGCGCTGCCGGGTTTATTATTGTAGAGGAAGCGGGCGGCAGAGTTACTAACCTGCACGGCGATACTTATTCACCTTACAAACCGGGCTTGATTGCCACCAACGGTATTATTCATGAGGAGCTGGTGCGCTGGGTAAAAGGCGATATCCCGCAATAGATTTTAGAAGTTAGTTTTCAATTAAGGATTACACTTCGCAAAATCCAAAATCGTAATTCGAAAATTCAAAACATGCAAAACGAAAGAACTGAAATAGCAAGCCTGGGCGAGTTTGGGCTGATAGAGCACCTGACCAAAAATTTAGAGATTCACAACGCCTCTACCATTGTTACCGTTGGTGATGATGCGGCCGTGATAGACCATTTTGGCAAGCAAACCGTTATTACCAACGATTTATTAGTAGAAGGCGTGCATTTTGATCTGATGTACATGCCGCTAAAGCACCTGGGCTACAAAACCATTGTGGTAAACCTGAGCGACATTTACGCCATGAACGCCACACCCACACAAGTGGTGCTGGGCCTGGCCTTTAGCAACCGCTTTAGTTTAGAAGCGTTGGAAGAGTTTTACGAAGGCGTATATGCGGCTTGCAACTACTACGGTGTGGATTTGATAGGGGGCGATACCAGCACTTCGCAAAAAGGGTTCATCATCAGCTGTACCGCCATTGGCGAGGTGGCGCCCGACCAGTATGTAAAACGCAGTGGCGCCCAAAAAGGCGACCTGCTGTGCGTAAGCGGCGACCTGGGCGCGGCTTATTTAGGATTGACATTATTGGAAAGAGAAAAGCGAATCTTTCTGGAAAGCCCCGGCGTGCAGCCCGACCTGGAAGGCGAAAAATATATTGTAGGCCGTTTTTTAAAGCCCGAAGCCCGCAAAGACATCATCGCCATTTTTGCCGAAAACGAAGTAAAGCCCACCAGCATGATCGATATCAGTGATGGCCTCAGCTCCGAAATTCTGCACCTGTGCAAAAAGAGCAGCCTCGGCTGCATACTGTACGAAGATAAAATTCCGCTGGCAGAAGATACACGGCAGGCCGCTTTTAAATTTAACTTAGACCCTACGGTGTGCGCCCTCAATGGTGGTGAAGATTACGAGCTTTTATTTACCATCAGCCAGGACGATTATGATAAGGTAAAAGATATTGCAGAAATCAGCGTTATTGGTTACATGACCGAAGAGGAGCAGGGCGCGCAGATATATACCAAGGGCGGCAACAAGCACCCTATTACTGCGCAGGGCTGGAACCCTTTTAAATAAAGCCGACGAGGAACATGAGATTTTTTTGTGCTATTGCTGTTTTGTGTGTGGTGGCCAGCAGTTGCTCGGTAGCCAAAAACTATAACCCATCCACTAAGTACGCGCCCGAAAAGCTGCAGCAAGATTATGCTATTTTTCAAAGCATGCTGCAAGAAGAGCATCCCGGCCTGTACTGGTATACACCAAAGGATAGCATGGATTATTATTTTGAGCAGGGCAAAAAGCGGCTGACCGATTCGATGACGGAAACCCATTTTCGTGCAGTACTGAGCTATGTGGTCTCCAAAATACATTGCGGGCACACCTCAGTGCGGGCATCAAAAGCTTATTTAAAATTAGCAGACAGCCTGCGCCCGAAGCCGTTTCCCATCTCATTAAAATTATGGCCCGATACGGCGTTGGTCACCGCCAACATCAACAGAAAAGATTCGCAAATAACGCGCGGCGCAATTGTTACGGCTATCGATGGCAAGCCCATGCAGCAGATTGTGGATTCGCTGTTTCAGCACCTGCCGGCCGATGGCTACAACCTTACGCACAAGTACCAATTGCTCAGCAACCGCAGTGGCTTTGGCAGCCTGTACACCGCCGTATTTGGCCACAAGCCGCAGTACAAAATTGATTTTATAGATACGCTGGGCCGGCAGCGCACCGCCATGCTAAATTTATATCCGCCAAAAGATACCAGTGCACGACAGCGGCCCATGCCACGACCCAAGATCAGCAAGCGGAAGCAGAAAAAGGCGAGGCTGGCCGCCACGCGCAGCCTGGAGTTTGACACAACTGCGCGCACGGCATTTATGAACCTCAACACCTTTACCCGCGAAGGACGCCTGCCACGGTTCTTTAAAAAAAGCTTTAAGCAATTGTATAAATGGGAAACGGAACACCTGATTATAGACCTGCGCGGCAACGGCGGCGGCTCAGTTACCAACAGCAACCTGCTTACCAAATACATCAGCAAAGACCGGTTTAAAATAGCCGACAGCCTGTACGCCCTCACGCGAAACAGCAACTGGGGAAAGTACCAGCAGAACCGCTTTTTCAACTGGCTGTTTATGCTTACCATGACCAAAAAGAAGAGCGATGGGCGGTATCATTTTGGTTATTTTGAGCGAAAGCATTTTAAGCCTAAAAAGCGTTTTCATTTTGATGGCAATGTGTATATACTAACGGGCGGCAACACCTTTTCGGCCTCTACTTTATTTATTAAAAGTATAGACCACCAGCCCAATGTGTACGTGGTGGGCGAAGAAACGGGCGGCGGCGCCTATGGCAACAATGCCTGGCTGATTCCTGATGTAACGCTGCCAAATACCAAAGTGGTTTTCAGGCTGCCTCTTTTTAGGTTGGTGATAGATAAGAATGCGCCCAAAGGCCGCGGCGCCATGCCCGATGTGCCGGCGCTGCCCACTACCGATGCCATCCGCCGCAACGTGGATTATAAAGCCGATAAAGCCTACGAGCTGATAAAAGCAAAAAGAGGATTTCAGTAGTATTGACTTGTGATGGTCAATTGGTTAAAACGTCTCCTTTTCCTTTTAAGAAAAGTTCATAGTTCATGGCATTAATCAAAACGTCTGTTTTCCCTTTTGTTATTTCACGCTAAGGCACAAGTGAAAGACGCAAATTCAAAACCTCTTTACCTCTTTTATCTCTTAGCTCCAAAAGTCTCTATTTCCTTTTAAAAGATTTTTCTGATTGTCTCACGTTCAAAAAACGTCTCTTTTCCCTTTTGACTTTTTAGCTACTTGTTGCTGTATCCACTTTTGGGCAAAATTTTTTGCGGCATCGCCGGTGCTGCTGCGCTCTTCTTTTACATAAAGGTGCGGCTGTATAGCGCCTTTATCGGTTACATCGCCATTGGGCCGTACAAAGTGCTTGGTAGAAGTGGAAAAAGGAATAGCCGTATGGGGTAATGTCATTGTCAATGTTTCGCCGTAGTCGTTGCCAGGCTCGCCGGTAGGCTCGCCAATCAATGTAGCCAGGTTAAAATCTTTGATGGTTACAGCCAGCATATTGGCGCTCGAAAATGTGTTGGCGCCAATGAGCACGCAAACAGGGCCGTTAAATCGAAGATCGTTGGTAGGCGGTGCTTTGGGCGCCTCTTCGCCGCTGATAAAGCTGCCGTTTTCTTTGCCTGTGTAATAAGCATACGATGCTCTTTTTGCAGAATCCAGCTTGTTGAGATGGTCTTTGTAAGGCTGGCTTACTTTCCAGCGTACGCCACCACTCATTCGGTAAGGCTTGGCTGTAATAAAATGAAGCAGCCGGTTGCCCAATGCCGAATTGCCACCGCCATTTTCACGAAGGTCTATCACCAATCCTTGAATGTTATCCTTTTTAATGTCGGTAAAAGCGGCTTCTAAAAACACGTTGAATTTATCGTAGTCGGTACCAAAGGTGCGCAGGTTGAGGTAGCCAATATTATCAGCTACTTTTTCAAAAGTATAAGGTGCAGCACGCTTGCCCGCAGCCATCTTTCGCAAGGCTTGCAGGCGCTGCAAAAACTCCTCGTAAGGGGTGCCTGCGTACACCACTTCTTTTTGTGCTCCATTGCGGATATAGGTTACGCGGTAAGGTGCTGTTACCTGGTGGCGGTACATGGCGCTAATAAAGTCCTGCAGCACATTCAGTTCTTTCCAGTTTTGCAGGCCGCCATAGTCGGCAGAAAAAAGAGCCATCATTTTTTGAGCCGGAATACCATTGATGGCAATTACTTTATCGCCATTCTGCAGCAGGCTGTCGGCCGATACATCTTCGCGTACAATCAGGTGCGTACCGTCAAAAGATTTAAACGTAAGCGGAAACAGCAGGTAGCCTTTTTCTTTAATGTCCACCGCTTGCTGCGCGGTATTGCCCAGCATGGTATGCCCTTCGTTGATGGCGGCTATCATGCGTGCAAATAGCGGCCAGGCTTCTTTAGCTGTTACACTGTCTTTAAGTGTGGCGCCGAGGCTGTCCATCAAATGGAGGTATTGTTGTTTAGAGATGCTGTGGTACAGGTTAGGGTGCACTTCTTCCATTTTGCTGTGCATATACTGCATATCATCCATTACCTGGCGGCGCGAAAAGTAATGTTCATTTTGCGAAGCAGCCTCTTGTTGTGCATGGGCAGAAAATGTAATCAGAAGCAACAAGAACTGGTAGCAGAAAAAGCACATAGAAAACAGTTGTAAAATCAAAAAATGAAATAGGCACAAAAGTAATAACGGTACCAAGGGGGCTGCACCTGTGCTGCATCAATTGCCAAAATGGTTTTTTGAATTGTAAATACAAGCAATGGGCTGTTAAAGGCAAAACCTTTGTTTTTCCTTTTAAATAGCAATGCTGTCAACAGCCAGTTTTTGTTTTTTCGGGGTTCAATTTTTTTCTGTCATGTTAAAAAAAGTTAAACCCTTTTTTAAACCTTTATCTTTTTCTGCCTTCTATTACTGCACGAAACCTATAAAAATATACACCTTATGAACACAGTGAAAAACACCATTGTATTGTTAGCCGCATCTTTTGCTGCTACTACCACTTTTGCACAGGCACGCTTAGGTATTGGCAAAAGCGCTTCGGTACACAAAACCGTTTCTGTAAATGCCAACACACAGGCCGCAACGCGCGCTGCAGCTACTACCCAAAACACGGTAAAGTTCACCGGCCGCAAAGCCGCCGAAGTAAAAGGCACAACCGTTGGCGCTGCCAAAAAAGTAACCCGACAAACCGCGGCCACTACTAAAAAAGCAGTAGCGGTAGCTGATGAAACGGTGGACACCAAAGCACGCGCAAAGTCACAGGCATCGGTACATGCATCGGAGCAGGCAAAGGCAAATGCCAATGAAAACAGTGCAGTATTTGGCGCCAAGACAGATGTACAAACCGGCGTAGATGCTGATGTGGCCGTAGATGCGCAACCCGTGGTTGACAAAACCGGAGAGAAGGTAGCCGACGTAAAAGAAACAAAAAAAGCTGCTAAAGAAAAGGCCGTTGCTAACACCAAAAAATTGAAAAAAGAAACAAAGAAAAAAGTAAAAGAAACTAAGGCAAAAGCAGATGGCAAAGTATCGGTTGAAGCCGAAACCAACGCGGCTGCCAATGCCTCTTTTAAGAGAGATTAAGCAAAAAAGTGATCATTCATCCTTACCCAAACAGGCCACCCAAAAGCTTCAGGCTGCGGGTGGTTTGCTTTTTAAATGCCCTATATGAAATTATACTTTCAAAAAACCTTTCTTGCCGTTTTTGCAATAGTCATCCTTCAGGCAGCAAATGCACAAACCGACAGCACACAAAAGGAAAAAGAGACGTTTGGCATCAGCATCAGCTACAACAGCAATCTATCTTATTTTGGCCGTACCGACAGCCTGCAAAGCAGCGGCTTTTTCCCAACGGCGGAACTGTGGCTTTCGCCGCAATTTTATATCAATGCTGCGCCGGTGTTTGTAAGCAATGCGGTACAAAACATGAATTATGAAGGCACCGTGGCCACGGCGGGTTATCAAAACCTGAGTGGCAAATGGTTTAGCCACCTGTACGTAACAAAACCTTTTTATAAAGAAAGCAGCAGCTTGGTGCAATCAGCCTTAAAAGCACAAAGCGGCTTTAGCCTTACCCATCTGAATGGTATAGTTAACGTTACGGTTGGTGCTGATGTAAAGTGGAGCAATGCCGCCGACTATGGCGCCACCGCTGGCCTCGACCATGCCTTCCGTATCGAAGATAAAAAGGGTTTTATTTTTCTTATTAACCCTTCTTTTTATGCCTATGCCGGCACGCAGCGCTTTAGCCAAACCTACACACAGCGTAAAAAGGGCAATCTTATTTTTCAAGGCCGCGAGGAAACGGTAACCGAAAACTACAGCCGCTTTAAAGTGCTGGCCTACGAGGCATCGGTGCCGCTGATAGTGCTGAAAGGTAACTGGCAATTAAGCGCAACGCCGGCCTATGTGCTGCCGCAAAACCTGCTGCAGGTGCCCGGCCAGCCGCACCTTTCAGAAAGGGGCGAGAATACGTTTTACACCACGCTGTCGCTGAAGTATAGTTTCTGATTTTGACTGGGAGGAGAGGAGTTGATAGATGACAGAGGACAGATGACAGAAAAGGCAAAACGTCTCTTTTTCCTTTTAAAACACGTTTGCGATTTTAGTAAAAAAATGGCCCTATTTTTTCATAGCATCCTTTTAACACAAATAGTAGGTATTTTTGCACTTTAAATTGTGATTGTATGATCAAAACAGGTAATCCCATCATTAGCATATATACGGAAATGACGCCCAACCCCGAGACCATGAAGTTTGTGGCCAACAAACTGCTGTATCCCGGCAAAAGCATCGATTTTCCGGATGTGGAAAGCGCCAAGCCGTCGCCGCTGGCTACGGAGTTGTTTGGTTTTCCGTTCATCAAAGCCGTGTTCATCGCGTCGAACTTTGTTACGCTTACCAAAACAGCGGAAACGGATTGGGATGATGTGATTCCGGCCATCCGCCAGTTTTTGAAAGAATACCTGGAAGAAGGTAAAGCCGTGATAAATGAAGATGAAGTAATTACCCGCAAGGTAGAAAGCAGCAACGATATTAATGCCGACGACAGCGATGTGGTAAAGCGCATTAAGGAACTGCTGGACAACTACGTGCGCCCTGCGGTAGAAATGGATGGCGGTGCCATACAGTTTAAAAGCTATGAAGACGGCAAGGTGAACCTGATGATGCAGGGAAGCTGCAG
>CBDTUH010000052.1:0-14372 GCA_965363375.1 uncultured bacterium | reverse complement strand
ACGGCGCGCAAAACGTGGAATACTTACGCCAATAAGCGCGTGTTTCAAACCCTGCACGGCGTGGATACCGTGTTCAGCAAAGCCGGAATACCTATAGATGTAACGATTGTGCGCGAAAATATTGAAGATACCTACGGCGGCATTGAGCACATGATTACCCACGATGTGGCGCTGAGCCGCCGCTTTATTACCCGCCCGGGTTCGCTGCAGGTGATTAAATATGCTTTTGAAATGGCCCGCCAGAAAGGCGCGCACCGCATTACCTGCGGCCACAAGGCCAACATTATGAAGCTGACCGATGGCCTGTTCCTCGAATGCTTTTACGAAGTAGCCAAAGACTACCCCGACCTGAAAGCTGATGATAAAATTGTAGACGACCTGGCCATGCAGCTGGTGGTGCGTCCTGATCAATATGATACTATTGTGTTAACCAACCTGCAAGGTGATATTATTTCTGACCTCTGCGCTGGTTTAGTAGGTGGCCTCGGCTTTGCCCCTTCTGCCAACATTGGCGATCACATTTCCATATTTGAAGCTGTGCATGGCACCGCGCCCGATATTGCCGGTAAAAACATCGCCAACCCAACAGCACTCCTTTTAAGTGGTTTGGCTATGCTGCGCCACCTGGGATTAACCGAAAATGCCGCCGTTATTGAAAACGCATTGCTGTATACATTAGAGCAAGGCGTACGCACCGGCGACTTTGGCGACCGCAACAAGCCAGCACTGAACACTACAGATTTTGCGGCTGCCATCATTGCCAACTTTGGCCAGAAACCGCAGCAGGGTGTTAAAGAAATTATTGCCAACAAGCCCGGCACGCCTACACCTTTTAAGCTGGATGAAAACTTTATGATGGTGACTAAAGAAGCGGAAGATGAAAAGATTGCCGGCGTGGATATGTTTATTGAAAGCAGCGAACAGCCCGAGGTAATTGCCAAAAAGTGCGAGCGCCACGGTGGCACTAAGTTCAAGCTGGTGAGTGTAAGCAACCGCGGTACGCAGGTATGGCCTACCGGATCCAAGTACACACGCCTGGTAAACCAGTACAACCTGCGCTTTGAAAGCCTGGATGATATGCCACTGACACAGCAGGATGTGATTGGGCTGTATGTAAGCCTGAGCCCCGATTTTAAAGTTTGTTCGCTGGAACTGCTGAACGTATGGGGTGACAAGCGCGGCTACAGTTTAGCACAAGGACAATAGAACAGTTTGTAGTTTTTAGTCTTTAGTTTGTAGTTAGCTAAAACGTCTCAAAATCCTTTTAAAAAGCACTGTCGAATGGCGGTGCTTTTTTATTGGCTACATTTATTTTAAAAACATTTCATCGGGATGAAGCTTTATTACAGATTACAATTATATACAGATAACAGATTAGAAACCTACCATGCAATAACCAATTTACTAGGGCTTACGCCAGATGTGTTTGAAGCTCCGTTTAAAAATCAAAGCTGGATTTATACCAAAGAAGAAAAAGAAACCGAGCCATATTTTGATTTCATCAACGAATTTTTGGATGTAATTGAGCCAAACATTCTTAAACTGCAAAAACTAGGAATTTCCAGAAGCGATATCTTGATCTGGAAACTTTATGGTTACGACCAACAATGCAATATGGAATTTGACCCACAAAGATTGAAAAGATTGGGTGATAATGGCATTACATTATGTATTAGTTGCTGGGAAGAAAACTGAACATTACAATTGATGAAAACCGGCCTGCAACGTTCCTTTGCGAAAGTTGTTGACGAGTTCATGCGCTTTGCGTGTAGGTTCGGGTATGCGGTATTTGCCCATGCATTGCTGAATGATTTGAAGACTGTCTTCTACAGATAAAAGATGACCGGGAGAAACAAATACCGGCTTTACTTTGGGTCTTGTTCTGAGCACTGTACCAATCACTTCGCTTTTATCATATAAATATGTATGTGCGCCTCTTTCATCAGCCGGCGGTTCGTATTTGCCAAACAGCTTTTTTTTGGCGCAGCCGATGGTGGGCACATTTTCCAATACACCAAAATGCGTAGCAATGCCCATGCGGCGTGGGTGCGCTATGCCGTGGCCATCGGCAATGAGAATATTTGGCTTTTGGGGCAGCAGCATCCAGGCTTGCAGCAGCGCCGGTATTTCGCGAAAGGCCAAATAGCCGGGTACATATGGAAACGTAACTTCGGTTTGCACCAGTGCATAAGATAATGGTGTAAGTGATGGAAAGTTTAAAACAATAATGCCGGCATATACTGTAGTTTCGAATTTGTTGAAGGAAATATCAGCACCGGCTACCGTGCTTATATTGAAGTTATCCGGTTTTTGCAGCACTACTTTTTCGCGCAGAGCTTTCTGCAGTGCGGCCGCTTCAGTTACGGTAATATTGTTGTACAAACCTTCCATAAAGGAAAGCATGCATATTTTATACCGCTATACAATTGAAAATGGAAGTATGGGTTTGTTTGTAAAACGTCTCATTTTCCTTTTGTATCACGGATTGAACGGATTTTGAATACAGGATTACACGGATGGGTCGTTAATAATAGAACTTTCCTTTTTCTTTCAATTTTTACATTTGCTATTCACATTGCAAACGTCTCTTTTTCCTTTTAAAAGATTTAGCCTTCGGCAGATTTCTCCCGCTGGTCGAAATGACAAGCAAGGTCGTTTTATAAAACGTCTGTTTTCCCTTTTGCTATTGCTTACATCAATCGGGCTGTGCACCGTAGTAAAACATGATAATAACGCCTACCGCAAAAAGAAGCGCGAGGGCAATGTAGTGGAGGTTCATGTAGAATTTTTCTTTTCGCTCATTGCCATTCATGCGGTAGCGTACATATTGTATAAAACCGAATACGCCGGTAGCCGCACAGGCAGCAGCAGCACCTATTAGCACGTTTAAAATCATCCTGCTTTTTTGGTTTGGGTGTAGCCTGCCTTCAGCAGCCATTGCAATACTTTTTCGCGCTGATCGCCCTGTATAATAATCTCACCATCTTTGGCCGAGCCGCCGGTGCCGCAATAGTTTTTCAGGCTTTTGCCCAATGTCTGCAGGTCATCATCAGTACCCACAAAGCCTGTGAGCAGCGTAACAGCCTTGCCGCCGCGGTGCTTTGTTTCCAGCCTTATCCTCAGCTTTTGCTGCTTAGGCTCCAGGGTTTGTGCAGCCGCACTTTCTTCATCCTCAAACCGAAAGTTAGGGTCTGTGCTGTATACAAAACCATGTTTATCGTTCTTGTTCTTTTTACTCATAAAGAATGCAAAAGGTAAAGTGAAAAATGTAAAAAGAGTAGCTTACTGAAAGCTTCCATTTTTCATTATTCATTTTAAATTATTACTTGTTAATAACCGCTTTCAAACTCAGATCGAGACTGCGCGCCTGGTGAATGAGCCCGCCTACACTTACAAAGTCTACACCGGTTGCCGCGTACTTTTCAATAGTGTCAAAGTTAATGCCGCCGCTGGCTTCGGTTTCAAAAGTTTCACCAATTAAGCTTACGGCTTCCTGTACTTTTTCGGGCGTAAAGTTGTCGAGCATCACACGCTGAATTTTTCCCTTTCCTACTTCCAACACTTTTCTTACATCCTCCACGCTTCTGGTTTCCACTTCTATTAAAAGGTGCGGATGGTAGCGCTGCACACAATCGTACGCACGGTTGATGGCCGGCTCCAGCCCGCCGCAATAATCAATGTGGTTGTCCTTCAGCATGATCATATCGTACAGGCCAAAACGATGGTTAACGCCGCCGCCAATGCGCACGGCTTCTTTCTCCAGCAATCGAAAGTTGGGCGTGGTTTTGCGCGTGTCCAGCAGTTTTGTTTTATAGCCTTTTAAAAGTTGGGTGTACTGTTTGGTAAGCGTGGCAATACCGCTCATGCGCTGCATAATATTGAGCACCAGCCGTTCCAGTTGCAGTATTGTATGCACATAAGTTTCCACTTCAAAGGCTACATCGCCGGGGCGCATTTCTTCGCCGTCGGCCTTATGGCGTATAAACTGCGCGGAAGGTCTTTTGTAGGCAAAAATTTTTTCGGCCACACTCACACCTGCCAGTACCCCTTCCTGCTTTATCTTTAATACCGCGCGGCCTTTGGCATCAGCCGGTATACAACATAAAGTAGAGTGGTCACCATCGCCTACATCTTCTATCAGCGCTGCATCTATCAGCCGGTGTAGTTGTGCATCAAAATTATTCATCTTACAAAATTAATCATTACCGTAAAAGCAATACTGCCTAGCTTGCCCATAATATAGTGCCAAACAAAAACGTCTGAATTTCCTTTTGCACTGTTGCGCAATCATCAATTGTATTTTTTATCTTACCCATTAATATGATGCAGCACCTACAGCATTTGTTATCCCCTGTTCTACTGCTGTTGTTGGCATCCTGCACTTCTACCGGCAGCAAGCCTAAAAAGAAAGAAGCGGAAAGCTGGCAGCACCATTCTACCCTGCATTTTACATTACATGCGCAGACAGGTGTGCGGTCGGCCCAGCATTTAAAAAGTATTGGCCAAAAAATGGAAACCATACAGCAGCAATTGCTGACGCTATTAAACGAAAACAGCCCACAAAAGCTGGAGCTATATTTTTTAACCGACCGGCAAACGCTGACCGCTTATACCGGGTACAGCGCCAGGGGATATACCAATACGCAAAAAGGCATTCTTTACTTTGTGGATAAAGACCCCATTCACCTGCCCCTGAAACACGAGACCATGCATGCCCTGTCGTGGCGATTGTGGGGTACACCCAAAGAATACTGGATAAGTGAAGGCATTGCCGTATTTGCCAGCAACAACTGCGCATCTTATACACTGCCTACTTTAGCTCATGCTATGCACCGCGAACAAAAACTGGTGCCATTTCAAAACTTAATAGACGCTTTTGACTTCAGGGCGCTGGAACCCAGCCTGCAGGCTGCCTCCATGGTACAATTTATTTACGATACCTATGGCATAGCGGCGTTGAAAGCTTTCTGGCAAAAGGGATGGCAACAGGCAGGCAGCATTACAGGCATATCACCACAAAAATTGGAGCAGCAATGGAAAGCCTGGTTCGGGCAGGAGCGTATTAACGAACCTGTAAACTGGAACATCATAAAAGAACAAGGCTGCGAGTAATCATTACAATGGCGGTTCTTGTTTTATGTATAAATTCAAAATACCTGTAGCCATAAATAATAGTAATAAACCTTACATTTTACTTCTGTAATGCATTAAAAAAAACTTCGGTTATGAAAATATCACTGTCTGAAATCAGCACGCGCGCACCAAAAGAACTGGACAAGCAAAAGACTAAAGAAAAGCTGGCCGGGATTGTAGAAGAACTGCAGGAACTGCAATACCTGTTATATGCCGAAAACAAGCATGCGCTGCTGGTGATTTTGCAAGGTATGGATGCATCGGGCAAGGATGGCGCTATTAAAGATGTGTTTGGCGCGCTCAATCCTATGGGCGTGCGGGTGCAGCCGTTTAAAGCTCCTACGGAAGAAGAACTGGAGCATGATTTTTTGTGGCGCATTCATCAGCACACGCCGGCAAAAGGAATGATACAGGTGTTCAACCGCTCGCACTACGAAGATGTGTTGATAACGCGTGTAAAAGGCTGGATAGATGACGACACCGCCCGCAAGCGCATGGCGGCCATCAACAATTTTGAACAAATGCTTACAGATAACAGTACACACATCCTCAAATTTTTCCTGCACATTTCGCCCGAAGAGCAGCACGAGCGCCTGCAGGAGCGCATATCTGACAAGCGCAAGCAATGGAAATACAATGCGGGCGATTTTGTAGAAGCCAAACTTTGGGATGACTACCGCAATGCTTACGAAGATTGCTTTGAACATTGCAGCGATGTGCCCTGGCATATTGTACCCTCCGACCAAAACTGGTACAAAGAGTATTACATAGCTAACGAAGTGCTGCAAACACTAAAGGGGTTGAACATGCAGTTTCCTAAAAGAAAAGAATAAGCCAAAAGGAAAAACAGACGTTTTGATGCAAGCGGTTCTAAAAAAGATTTAGAACAAAAACGTCTGTTTTTCCTTTTAAACCTGACTATTAAAAAAGCAGCAGCTATTTTTTTAATAGTGCCACCAGCCCCAGCGCAGGCCCAATGGCCAGCAACATAAAAAGGTACTGCGCATTCAAATTGTTAAGCAAGCCGTTTAACAACTGTATACTAATGATAGTAATGGAAAAGCCAATGCAGTTGACAATGGTGAGCGATGTACCGCGCGACGCTGCCGGCGCGTGCTGCGCTATCAGGGTGGAAAAAAGCGGTGAATCGGCAATAACCACCAGCCCCCAAAAGAAAAGGAAAAGCAGCAGCAACTGCAGCGAGCCCTGCCCTAAAAAAAGTGGCGATAACAAACAGCAAAGTCCTGATAAAAAAAGCAGCACCGCCGCCATATTTTTTGCCTTAAACTTTTGCGTAAGCAGCCCGCTGGCCGCGCAGGCCAGCCCGCCCGCGGCAATAATGCCAAAAGAAAAGAGCGGTACATTAACAGCTACTTGCGGATGGTGGTGTTGAAAAGTAGTAAGCATCAGCGGCACAAAAGCCCAAAAGGCATACAGCTCCCACATATGGCCAAAATAACCAAAGGCCGCCGCCCTGAACGATTTGTTTTTAAAGCCTGCCGCAAATGCATTGAACTGAAGGCGCTGGCCCCGCCTGCGGTAAGGCCCGTCGGGCACCAGTAGTACCAGCAGCAGCCCGCCGGCCAGCGCCAGTGCCGATGTGGCATACACAACATACTTCCACGGCAAGGCGGCGCCTGTACTTTTTAAAAAATGCGGAAAGGCCGTGCCCAGCACCAGCGCGCCTACCAAAAAACCCAGCGACCTACCGAGGCCCTCTTTGTAATGGTCTGAAGCTATTTTCATACCTACCGGGTATATGCCGGCAAGAAAAAAACCGGTGCAAAAGCGAAAGAAAAGCAGTCCTGCCGCCGGTGCTTCGTCCATGCTAAGAGCCAGGTTAAAAAAAGAAGCAACAACCGCACTGTAAAAGAAAACACGCGAAGGCGAAAAGCGGTCGGCAATGGTAAGCAGCGCAAACACCAATGTGCCCAGTATAAAACCCAGCTGCACAGCACTGGTAAGGTGCGCCAGGTAGCCGGGCTGCAGCTGATGGCTTTTAATGATCTCGGGCATGATGGCATTGGAGGCAAACCACACCGAAGTAGCGCAAAACTGCGCGGCCACAATAGGGGCTAAAACTTTCTTCATAAACAGGCAGCCAAAGGTATTGATTAGGCCGCTACCTCAATATAAGCAAAAGCCGTTTGCCACTTTGAAACCGCTGCAACTGCAACAATTGAAATACGAGTTTGGCATATAGAAAAAAAGGAAAAGAGCAGCGTGCAAAACGTCTGTTTTTCCTTTTGATGTTTCCCGCAAAGGCACAAAGGAAAGAAAGGCGCAAAATGAAAACCTCTTTCTCTCATTCCCCTCCTTTTCTCTTAGCTCAAAACGTCTCTTTTTCCTTTTAAAAAGTAAGGCATTCATTGTCTCACGGTTCACTTCTCATGTCTCACCTTAAAAACGTCTCTTTTTCCTTTCACCCACAAAAAAAATCCCGCTGCGGAGCGGGACTCTTACTTAAGTTAAAAACCTGTTTTATTCTGCCTGAAAAGAAAGCAGCTTGATAACCTCGCGGCCGTCTTTACTTTCCATCAATATCTGTGTGCGGTAATTGCCCGAAAGTGTACTGAGCGTACCCACACAAAATTGCTTGCCGCCTTTGTCGCCCTTGTGCACAGCTTTGAAAGAGCGCACGCCGTTGGCTGCAAAAAAATCTTTAAGCACCGCAGAAGCCTGCGTGCTGTTGTAACTTCCTTTTTTATCGGGCAGGCCTATTTCCACCTTATCATCCACATAGCGCGCTATGCCTGCTGCGTTGCCGGTATTAAGGGCTCCTATCACGCTGTCAAGGTCTTTGGCCAGCGCAAAAGCACTCAGCAGCAGCACCGTTACCAGAGAGAAAAGTGTCAGTACCTTTTTCATATTAAATGTTATTGTTTTATAAAAGGGTCTAAAAATGTGCCACAGTGCAAATAATTGTTATATCGCCAACTAAATTAAACAAAACCTTTACCTTTTTATAGCTTTGCACACTTTACAAAACCTGTATACTATGCCGCAGAAGAAAGTAATACTGATTATTATGGATGGATGGGGACTGGGACAAATAGCTGCCGCCGATGCCATTCAGCACGCCCGCACACCTTTTGTTACCGGCCTGTACAACCACTACCCGCATACTACTTTAACCACCTGCGGCGAGGCAGTAGGCCTTCCGGAAGGGCAGATGGGCAACTCCGAAGTGGGCCACCTCAATTTGGGTGCCGGCCGCGTGGTGTACCAGGAGTTGCAGCGCATCAATGTGGCCATCCGCGAGGGTTTTCTGCAAAAAAATGAGAAGCTGCTGCAGGCTATTGATTATGCCAAAACGTCTGGTAAACCTTTGCACCTGATAGGCTTGGTAAGCGATGGCGGTGTGCACTCGCATATCAACCATTTAAAGGCTTTATTGAGCATTTGCCAGGAAGAAAACGTTCCGCAGGTGTATGTGCATGCCTTTACCGATGGCCGCGATACCGACCCAAAAAGTGGCCTGCATTTTATAACCGATCTGCAGCAGCATATAGATGCCACCAGCGGTAAAATAGCTTCTGTAAGCGGCCGCTACTACGCTATGGACCGCGACAACCGCTGGGAGCGTGTAAAGTTGGCTTACGATGCTTTGGTGTTGGCCCAAGGCCCTACAGCTGCCAATGCTATTCAAGCCGTACAACAATCTTACGATCAAAATGTAACCGACGAATTTATATTACCTACTGTTATTACTGAAAACGGGCAGCCGATAGCCACTATTAAGGATGGTGATGCGGTGATTTGCTTTAATTTCCGCACCGACCGCTGCCGCGAGATCACCAAGGTTTTAACGCAGGCCGATTTCCCGAATTACGACATGAAAAAACTTGAGCTGCACTATACCACCATGACGGAGTACGATGCTTCTTTCCAGAATGTGCATGTGATATTCAACAACGACAACCTTACCAATACATTAGGCGAAGTGCTGGAGCAATACGGCAAAAAACAGATCCGCATTGCCGAAACCGAAAAATACCCGCACGTAACCTTCTTTTTCAGTGGTGGCCGCGAAGTGCCATTTGAAGGCGAAGAACGCATTATGGTAGCATCGCCCAAAGTAGCCACGTATGATTTGAAGCCCGAAATGAGTGCTGTGGAATTAACCGATTCTATTGTACCCGAAATACAAAAAGGCGAGGTGGATTTTGTATGCCTCAACTATGCTAATGCCGACATGGTGGGCCATACCGGCGTGTGGGATGCGGTGATAAAAGCCGTAGAAACGGTGGATACCTGTGTAAACCGCGTGGTAACCGCCGCCCTGCAAAATGGCTATACGGTATTTTTAACAGCCGACCACGGTAATGCCGATTACCTGGTAAACGAAGACGGTTCACCCAACACAGCGCACAGCCTCAATCCCGTACCGTTTTTTGTAATAGACAAAGAATGGCGCGGCGTGGTAAAGCAGGGCAAGCTGGGCGACCTGGCGCCTACCATTTTAAGCGTGATGGGCCTGCCCATTCCACCAGAAATGACCGGCGAGATATTGATTGGGGATTAAGGGCAATTTTCCTAAATTGTACCATCAAATGTGAGAAGGAAAGGACGCCATATCATCCCGCTTTTTTTTCTGCTGCTAACACTGGCGCCTACCCTTTTTATGAGCGGGCTTCAACTGTTTCAGGCCGCCATACGCCAGCGGATGGAGCGGGCTTTAGATAAAGAAGCGCTTATTACAATTACGCTTCCGGCTGGCGAGGTGGTATGGTACGAAGAAGGCCGCGAGGTAATGGTAGAGGGCCGCATGTTTGATATTAAAACCTACGAAATAAAAGACGGTTTTTTTACCGCGCAGGGCATTTACGATGAGGAAGAAACAAGGGTGGTCAACCTGATGAAAGGCCACTGGAGCGAGGCGCAGCAATCGCATTTTATAGTGCAGCTATTGTTGCTAAGCCATTGCATTATTGTGCTTACCTTTTTGGTTTTTACATTTGGTATGCCTCAATTCAGCAACAGCTTACATTCACTGTTAGCAAACCGCTATCCTTCTCCTTTTTTAGCAATTGTGGTTCCACCGCCTAAGGCACTTTTCATTCTGTAAGTCATTTTTTATTGTTTCACTTAATTACAGCCAATGAAAAGATTTCTGGGGCTGGGCATTTTGCTCGGCCTGTACGCCTGTACCTATGGGCAAGATACCACTGTGCCCCTAAAAACCATGATGGAGGTAACCGTATCGGCCAACAAGCGACCACAGGTTTTAAATGAAGTACCAAACAAAATAACCAAGATAACACGCAGGCAAATACTGCACAACAACCCGCAAACCGCTGCTGACCTGCTGGCGCAAAGCGGCACCGTGTTTATGCAAAAAAGCCAGCTGGGTGGCGGCAGCCCCATGATACGCGGCTTTGCCACCAACCGGGTGCTGCTGGTGGTAGATGGGGTGCGCATGAACAATGCCATATACCGGAGCGGCAACCTGCAAAACGTCATAAGCATAGATGCCCTTAGTACTGAAACGGCCGAAGTCATTTTTGGTCCCGGATCGCTGATATATGGCAGCGATGCCATTGGCGGCGTGATGGATTTCAGAACGCTGCAGCCGCAACTTTCGGCCGACAGCAAATTGCTGGTAAAAGGCAGCGCACTCACACGCTATGCCACAGCCAACAAGGAAAAAACGGCACATGCCGATTTGAATATTGGTGGCCGGAAATGGTCACTGCTGGGTTCATTTACCTATAGTGATTTTGACGATTTGAAAATGGGCAAGCGTGGCGGTCAGGACAGTTATTTACGACCTGAATACGTGCAGCGTATTGATAGTGCAGATGTAATTGTAGCCAATGATGACACAAGAGTGCAGCGCTTTAGCGGTTACAGCCAAACCAATGTGCTGGCCAAGCTGCGCTACCAGCCTACGGCTTATACCAACCTGCAGTACAACTACACCCATGCACGCACCGGCGAGGCGCCACGATACGACAGGCTTATTCAGTACCGCAACGGTGCTTTGCGCTTTGCCGAATGGAAGTATGGACCGATGGTTTGGAACATGCACAGCTTGCGCGCGCAATTGAACAAAAAACAACCCTGGGCCGACAATGTAGAAGTAGTAGCTGCTTACCAGGATTATAGCGAAAGCCGTATAGACCGTGCACGCGGCAGCAACCTGCGCACTACGCAGGCCGAAGCCGTTGATGCGTTTAGTATTAATATGGATGCCACTAAAAAAATAGGTGGCGGTGAATTGTATTACGGACTGGAAGGTGTTTATAACAAGGTCTACTCCACCGGCGCACGTACAAACATCAGCACCGGAAATACAAATGCCTATACCAGCCGCTACCCTAATGGCAGCACCTGGAGCACTACCGGTGTATATGGCAGCTACAAAACAACCCTGCACCCAAAGTTCACACTATCCGGCGGGCTGCGCTACAGCTACAATACGCTGCAGGCTCGTTTCGACAAAACTTTTATTTCTTTTCCGTACGATGAGGCCAACATTCAGGATGGTGCGTTTACAGGCAATGGAAGCTTTGTTTTTAGACCGGCTGATAGCTGGCAGTTGTCGGGCAATATTTCTACCGGCTACCGCATGCCTAATGTAGATGATGTAGGTAAGCTGTTTGAAAGCACGCCCGGTTTTATTATTGTTCCCAATCCCGGACTGAAGCCTGAGTTTGCCTGGAACTTTGAAGCAGCCGTAGTAAAAGAAGTGCCGCAACAATACCGCGTAGAGCTCAATGGTTTTCATACCATTTTAACTGATGCTATTGTGCGCCGGCCTGCTACATTCAACGGACAAAGCACTATAGATTTTGAGGGTGTGGCCAGCCAGGTAGAAGCGCTGCAAAATGTAGCCAACGCAACCGTGTGGGGCGTGCAGGCCGGCCTGCGCATACACATTAGCCACAGTTTTTATTTGCAAAGCAACGCCAACTGGATAGACGGCCGCGAAACTGACGATGCAGAGAACAAGCAGGTAGCGCTGCGCCATGCACCGCCATTTTATGGAAGCACGCATTTGCATTACAACAAAAAAGGACTGCACCTGGAGGCTTATGCCGTTTACAACAGCACAGTAAGCAACAGTGCGCTGGCACCATCGGAGCAGGCAAAAACGGACATTTATGCAAAAGATGAAAACGGCCTGCCATACGCGCCGGGCTGGGCTACGGTGAACCTCAAAGCTTCTTATCAGCTGACCAAACAACTGATGTTGAGTGCCGGTTGGGAAAACATTAGCAACCAGCGTTACAGGCCTTATTCGTCGGGCATTGTAGCGCCGGGCAGCAATGTGATACTGGCGCTGCGCGCATCATTGTAAACTATAAGCTACTTACAAAAACGTCTGTTTTTCCTTTTAAAAACCAATCAACTTCTCAATTGCACTTGAAACGTCTTTCTTTACTTTTAAAAAAATCGTAAATCAAACTTCGTAAATCGTAACTATCAAAACGTTTCATTTTCCTTTTAAGTTTTTTACATTTTGCATGTTTAATCTTTCATTTTCCCAAAAACGTCTCTTTTTCCTTTCATCCTGTTTAAACCTTTAACCCCGAAAAATGCATCAAGGAGGCGAATATTTTGGGCGGGCGTGCAGCATTTGCTTCAAAAAAATGTCTTAAATTACAGGCACCACACGGAAAATTTATGACCGAGGAAGCCATTTTACAAGGTTGCTTACAAAACAAGGCTGCCGCACAAAAAGCATTGTACGAAAAGTACAGCTACAAAATGCTGGCGGTCTGTTACCGGTATGCACATAACCGCGAGGATGCCGAAGACATGCTGCAGGAAGGCTTTATAAAAGTGTTTTCGCAGATTCACACTTTTGAAAGCCGTGGCGCGCTGGAAGGATGGATCCGCAGGATTATGGTGCACACCTGCATCAACAGCCTGAAAAAGAACAAAAAGTTCAACGAAAGCGTGGAGCTGGTTCATGCCAACATGTTGCAGGTGCGTGAAGATGCCATCCCCTCCATTATGCAGGCCAAAGAGGTGATCGAGTGCATCAGACTGCTGCCCATTGGTTACCGCACGGTGCTCAACCTGTATGCCATAGAAGGTTTTTCGCACCGCGAAATTGGCACCATGCTGGATATTGAAGAAAGCACCAGCCGCAGCCAGTACACGCGCGCTAAAACCATGCTGGAGGATTTTCTGGTAAAAAAGAACATCCTGCAAAAGACCAAAAGCACCAGGGCCGCCGCCACCGGAGGCTAAATAAAACCGTATCTGTAAAATAGCTAACTGACTATGCTGAACGAATTTAATAACGAGGACTTTGAACGCTTTCTAAAACAGCAGGCCGATGGGCTGAGAATGCGTCCGTCCGGTAATGTGTGGGATAAAATAGACCAGCGGATGAACCGCCGCCGCCGCGGCGTGGTGGCTTCTTCCATTATTTTCCTCATCACGGCTTCCTTATTTGGCTATTACTTGGTAGACAGCTCTAAAACCATTGGCGACCCGCTATCCACCACCCAAATTATACAGGAACCTGTCAACAGCATTCAAAAAAGTTATAACAACACTATTGCACAAAAGGAAAACGAGACGTTTGCGGCCACTACCACCAGCGAGCGTATACAACAACAGCCTGTTGCAACCAACAGTACCCCTTTTACAGCCACCTTGCTAGCTGCTGCACCTATTGCTTTGGTAGCGCAGCCCACTGCTGACGAAAATATAATGGCGCCGCTGCTGGCCGAAGGCCTGTTTACCCCCACTATTGTAGACGAGTACCAGCCACCTGTACTGCAGCCGCAGCCAAAAGAAAAAAGCGACGTTTTAACCGGTGAAAAACTACTGACCATCGAAAGCGTTATTAACAGCTACCGCCGCCGTTTTAAAAGCCCCAAAACCGAAGTACAGTTTATTTTTACACCCACAGTCAGCTACCGCCGCCTGACAGAGAACAAATCTTTCCTGCGCGAAATACCGAGCAACAGCAGCCTGTTTAACAACGCTAACAACTACAACGTAAACAGCGTGGTAAGCCACAAGCCGGCACTGGGCCTGGAGCTGGGCGCCGCCTTTAAATACCGCGTCAGCAAAAACATTAAGCTGCGCAGCGGCCTGCAGTTCAACATCAGCCGGTACGACATCAAAGCTTACAGCACCTACCAGCCTGTGCTGGCCACCATTGCCCTCAACAACCGAAACGGTGTAGACTCACTGAACACCATGACGCGCTTCCGCAACCTCAATAACAGCAGCAGCTCCGACTGGCTGGAGAATGCTTACTTCCAGGTATCGGC